>NZ_JBFUIN010000028.1:0-26036 GCF_056401855.1 Bacillus sp. P4_D3 | reverse complement strand
ATGAATTGCTACGTGAAGAATTACTACCTGATTTAATTGGTAACGATTTAGATGGTATTTTATACTGGGCCGGTAGAAACCTTGCGAGAAAATATCCACTAGAAACAATTGAAGAAGTCATTCAGTTTTTTGAAAAAGCTGGTTGGGGCACTTTAAGCATCATTGAACATAAACGTCGTGAAATGCAATTTCAACTTAAAGGTACACTTATTACTGAGCGTCAAAAACAAAAAAGACATTCATCTTATCAATTAGAAGCTGGATTTATCGCCGAGCAAATTCAAAGACAAAGAAACGTCGTTGCAGAGTCCTATGAGGAACAGAAAAAACGTTCAGACTCTATTACATTTCTTGTTAAATGGGATATAAAAGATCTCATTGAAGTGTAGCATCTACTTACAGTCAACTAGACATATAAGTTTAGTTGACTTTTTTGTATATTCATTTAGGTGTGTTTATTTTAAATCTTCAGAAATTATATCAAAAAACAGAAGACATTGTAAACTACAACGTCTTCTTACCTGTTAAATAAGTATAAATTGTCTCCGCTACATTTTTCGGCATACCCGCTTCGACAAATTCCGATACGGAAGCTTCTTTCATCTTTTTTAATGAACCAAAATGTTTTAGCAATACTTTTTTTCGTTTATCACCGATTCCCGGAATTTCATCTAACGCCGATTGAATAACAGATTTCCCGTGTAATTGACGATGGAATGTAATTGCAAATCGATGTACTTCATCTTGAATGCGCTGCAATAAATAAAATTCTTGGCTATTCCTCGCAAGCATAACAGGCTCAGGCGGATCTCCAATAATTAAATGTGATGTTTTATGTTTTTCATCTTTTACAAGCCCTGCCATTGGAATATATAATCCAAGCTCGTTTTCAAGAACATCACTTGTAGCCGCTAGATGTCCTTTTCCCCCATCGATAATTATTAAATCTGGCAAAGGTGAATTTTCCTTCAATGCTCTCGTATAACGGCGTCTCACAACTTCCCTCATAGACTCGTAATCATCTGGCCCTTGGACCGTTTTAATTTTATATTTCCGATATTCTTTCTTCGCTGGTTTCCCATCGATAAAAGCAATCATTGCTGAAACAGGATTTGTCCCTTGAATATTTGAATTATCAAACGCTTCAATACGATAAGGTGTTTCAATACCGAGCTGCTTTCCTAAATGATCTACAGCTTTAATCGTTCGCTCTTCATCACGTTCAATTAAGTGAAATTTCTCTTCTAGTGCAATTTTTGCATTTTTATTTGCTAATTCCACAAGATCTTTTTTCTTCCCACGCTTCGGCTGTGTCGCTTCAACTTCTAAAAAGCGCTCTACTAATTCTG
The DNA here is from genome assembly GCF_056401855.1 of Bacillus sp. P4_D3. Taxonomy (NCBI): domain Bacteria; kingdom Bacillati; phylum Bacillota; class Bacilli; order Caryophanales; family Bacillaceae; genus Bacillus; species Bacillus sp. P4_D3. The sequence continues at coordinate 24,687 of NZ_JBFUIN010000028.1, read as the reverse complement.
AATCGATACTTCCTGGAACAACAATTTCCTTCGGCTTGAAATGACTACTGTTTTCATAAAATTGACCGATAAAAGTTAAAAAACCCTCTTCAGGTTCATCATATATCGGGAACATGGAAACATCGCGCTCAATTAACTTTCCTTTTCGAACGAAGAAAACTTGAACACACATCCACCCTTTATCAACTGCATATCCAAACACATCCCGATCCACTAAATCACTCATAATCATCTTTTGCTTTTCCATAATTGCATCAATATGAGCAATTTGATCTCGCAACTCTTTCGCCCGTTCAAATTCTAGTTTCTCTGAAGCCTCGTACATCTTCGTTTCTAATTCTGAACGAATTTCTTTATGCCCACCATTTAAGAATTTAATAATTTCATCTACAATTTCTTTATTTTGCTCATCCGTTACTTCTTTCACACAAGGCGCTAAACATTGGCCCATATGATAATATAAGCAAACTTTATCTGGCATATTTGAACATTTACGAAGTGKATACATACGATCTAATAATTTCTTTGTTTCATGTGCCGATTGCGCATTTGGATAAGGGCCAAAATACTTTCCTTTATCCTTTTTTACGTTTCGCGTAATGAGTAAGCGCGGCTGTTTTTCAGCTGTAATTTTAATGAAAGGATATGTTTTATCATCTTTTAATTGAATATTATATTTCGGATCATATTTTTTTATTAAATTCAACTCTAAAATAAGAGCCTCCAAATTTGAGGAAGTCACAATATATTCAAAATCAACAATTTCTCCAACAAGCCGAAGTGTTTTCCCATCATGTGAACCAGTAAAGTACGAGCGCACACGATTTTTGAGTACCTTTGCTTTTCCGACATATATAACTGTTCCCTGCTTATCCTTCATTAAATAACAACCAGGTTGATCAGGCAAAATTGCTAACTTCTCTTTTAAATGCTCGTGCACTCGTCTCCCTCCATTTCTACATGCTTATCATTTTTATTTTCACATAAAAACATACTATGTCAAAACACCCAACATACGTTCTTTTATTGTAACGGAAAGGTTGTAAAAAAGAAAATAAAAAAAGCTACCAAATGGCAGCTTCTTTATTTTAGAAGTGTTTAGAAACTAATTCTACTAACGCTTCTTTCGGTTTATATCCTAACGCTTGATCAACCACTTTACCGTCTTTTAATACGAAAAGAGCTGGAATGCTCATTACTTCGAATTGACGAGCAGTTTCTTGGTTTTCATCAACGTCCACTTTTACTACTTTTACTTTCTCGCCTAACTCTGAATCGATTTCCTCTAATACAGGAGCGATCATTTTACAAGGTCCGCACCAAGGCGCCCAGAAATCTAATAATACAACACCTTCGCTAGTTTCAGCTGCGAAGCTTTGGTCATTTGCATTTATAATTGCCATTTTATTTCCTCCTTCAAGTATATTCTACCAAGAGTATATCATTAACTTTTATACGTGGCGAATATTATGTATCGTTATGTATTGTAACAAAAAAATGTTCCTTTATACTATATAAAAATATGGATGAAATACTAAAAAGATGAGAGACAGGGGATCTCTCACCTTTTTCTATATATAGGGGTACTTCACTTGGAACTCAAGGGTACTCAAATCATGAATGTACTTTTAACTTTTTAAACTCTTCTGTTAAAAGAGGTAATACTTCAAATAGATCACCGACAATACCGTAGTCAGCTACTTTGAAGATACTTGCTTCTGGATCTTTATTAATCGCAACAATTATTTTTGAATTAGACATACCAGCTAAATGTTGAATCGCACCAGAAATTCCGCATGCAATGTATAGGTCTGGTGTAACAACTTTACCTGTTTGACCAATTTGTAATGAATAATCACAGTACTCAGCATCACAAGCGCCACGAGATGCTCCAACAGCGCCGCCTAGTACGTCAGCTAATTCTTTTAACGGTTTAAATCCTTCTTCACTCTTCACACCACGTCCGCCAGCTATAATGACTTTCGCTTCAGAAAGATCAACACCTTCTGCAGTTTTACGGACAACATCTTGAATGATTGTACGTAGATCTTTCACATCAACTGTAATAGAAGACACATCACCGATGCGAGATTCATCTTTTTCAAGAGTTGCGATATTATTTGGACGTACTGTCGCAAATAATATACCATCTGTTACAATCTTCTTCTCAAATGCTTTACCAGAATAGATTGGACGAGTAAAGATAACATTGCCACCTTCAATTTCTAAAGCAGTTACGTCAGAAATTAAACCAGCTTCAAGCTTCGCTGCTAATTTTGGTGATAAATCTTTACCAAGTGCTGTATGTCCAAATACAATGCCTTCTGGATTTTCTTCAGCATATACAGCTAAAAATGCTTGTGCATAACCATCAGATGTATATGATTTTAATTTATCATTTTCAACTGTCACAACGCGATCTGCACCGTAATGAATCAATTCATTTGCAAAAGAGGCAACGCTGTCTCCAACTAGAAGACCTACCACTTCACCGCCTTCTGCAATTGTTTTTGCTGCTGCTACTGCTTCAAACGAAACGTTACGTAGCGATCCATCACGAACTTCACCCATTACTAATACTTTACGAGCCATAGATTTTCCCTCCTGCATATATAATTTCGTATTTTATTAGATTACTTTCGCTTCTGTGTGGAGCAACGATACAAGTTCTTTTACTTGATCTTGCAGCTCGCCTTGTAACACTTTTCCTGCATCTTTCTTAGGAGGCAAATAGATTTCAATTGTTTTTGTTTTTGCTTCCACATCATCTTCTTCTAAATCTAAATCATCTAATTCTACTTCTTCTAGTGGCTTCTTCTTCGCTTTCATAATACCTGGAAGTGATGGATAACGCGGTTCATTTAAACCTTGTTGCGCTGTTACTAGAATAGGTAATGATGATTCAATTACTTCTGTATCCCCTTCAACATCACGCTCAATCTTCACATTTGTACCATCAATTTCAAGCTTCGTAATCGTCGTTACGTATGGGATATTTAACGCTTCAGCTACTCGTGGACCAACTTGTCCAGATGCACCGTCAATCGCAACGTTCCCGCCTAAAATTAAATCAATTTCTTTATCTTTTAAATATTCAGCAAGCACTTTTGCTGTTGTAAATTGGTCACCATTCTCAACATCATCTTCAATGTTAATTAGTACCGCTTTATCGCAGCCCATCGCTAATGCTGTGCGAAGTTCTTTTTCACTATCCTCGCCACCAACTGTTATAACAGTAACTTCTCCACCTTGTGCATCTCTTACTTGAATCGCTTCTTCAATCGCATATTCATCGTAAGGGTTGATGATGAATTCCGCTTCGCCATCGTAAATTGCACCGTTTTTAATTACGATTTTTTCTTCTGTATCAAATGTTCGTTTCATGAGTACGTAGATGTTCATTCCATTTACCCCCTTATTTTTCAGAAAGATTCTATCAATTTTAAAATTCTGTTAATTTTTATTAAAAAAATAATTGGACTACCTACCACTAAATGAAGGCTTACGTTTTTCTAAAAACGCTGCTACGCCTTCTCTTCCATCTTCACTCGTAAATACTTCACCAAAAATCTGTGATTCACGCTGTACACCTTCATAATAATGAGACGATTTTGTCGTTTGTAATAACTCTAGCACAGCACGAGTTGTTGCTGGGCTTTTTCCAGCAATCTGTTTTGCAATTTTAAGCGTATCTTCTAAAATGGATTCTTCAGAAAACACTCCGTTAACAAGTCCCCATTGCAATGCTTCTGCACCAGTAATTGGTGTACTTGTTAACATCATTTCACAAGCTTTCGCTTTACCAACATAACGTGGTAAGCGCTGTGTACCTGCAAAACCAGGAATTAATCCAAGTGTTAATTCAGGTAAACCAAGCTTTGTACTTTCAGTTACAAAGCGCATGTGGCAAGACATAGCAAACTCAAGGCCACCGCCAAGTGCCGCTCCATGAATTGCCGCAATAACTGGTTTTGAGCATTTTTCAACACGCTCAAACGTAACTTGTCCAAGCTGTGCTAACTCTGTTGCTTGCTTCGCTTCAGTAACAGATGTAAATTCTTTAATATCTGCCCCCGCTGAGAAGAAGCGTCCTTCACCATGTAAAACAACAACACGAATGTTATCATCCTTTTCCACTTGATCGATTAATTCAGTAACGTCATGCATAACTTGTGAAGACATCGCATTAGCTGGAGCATGATTTAACGTCGCCACCGCGATATGATCTTCAACTTTTACAGATAGGAATTTCAACATGATCCCTCCCATTATTTACGATAACCACAAGCTGCAATAAGTAGCCCGTGTACCGTTTTTGAAAGTGCGACCAGATCATACTTATGATCGCTCATTACCCAATTGGTCACAACTTCATCTACTGTTCCAAAGATCATTTGTCTTGCCACGCGAACATTTAAATCCGCCTGAAACTCACCTTGCTTTATACCTGTCTCTAAAATCTCATCCATAACTTGTAAGTAGCCTTTTAATACTTCATTTATTTTAAGGCGCAAGTCTTGATTGGACTGCCTTAGTTCTAATTGCGTAACGATAGCAAGAGGATCATTTTGTGACAACAGCAAGAAGTGCGTTTCTACCAACATGAATAACTTCGCTACAGCGCTTTCAATTCCTGCTATTTTTTGACGAATTGTTTCAACAAATTCTCCCATCTTCTCTTGGAATAAGGATATTAATATATCTTCTTTATTTTTAAAATATAAATAAATCGTGCCATCAGCTACCCCAGCTTGCTTTGCAATTTTAGAAACTTGCGCTTGATGGTATCCATTCTCCGCAATCACAATGACTGCTGCATCAATAATTTGATTGTATTTCGGTCTATTTTTCTTCACTTTACTGTCCCCTTCAAGAAGATGACTGAATGAATAGTCATTCATATTCTTATAATACTGACTATTTAGAAAAGTGTCAATCCTATTTTTTCAAAAAGAAAGGGCCTTAGCCCGTTTGCTCATCCTCATTCTTTCTCTTCTCTTCATCTATTAGGACACGGCGTAAAATTTTTCCGACTGTCGTCTTCGGCAACTCACTTCTAAACTCATATACCTTTGGAACTTTGTAAGCTGCTAAATATTTACGTGCAAACTGATCTAATTCTTCTTCAGAACACTCAGCGCCTTCTTTCAAAACAACAAACGCTTTTACAGTTTCCCCTCGATACGGATCAGGAACACCGATTGTTACCACTTCTTGCACCTTTTCATGTTCATATAACACCTCTTCTACTTCACGAGGATATACGTTAAAACCACTAGCAACGATCATATCTTTCTTACGATCTTTCACATAGAAAAAGCCATCCTCATCCATGTATCCTACATCACCTGTATGAAGCCAGCCATCTTGCAGTACAGCTGCCGTTTCTTCTGGCTTATTCCAATACCCTTTCATAATTTGTGGGCCCTTTACAACAATTTCACCAATTTCACCTGGAGGTAATGACTCTCCTGTCTCAAGTGACATGATGATTGCCTCAGTATCCGGCCACGGTACCCCAATACTTCCCGGCACACGCTTTTCCCACAAAAAATTCCCATGTGTAACTGGTGATGACTCCGTTAATCCATAACCTTCTACTAATTTACCACCTGTAACTCTCTCAAACTCCTCCTGTACTTCTACAGGAAGCGGTGCAGAACCACTAATACAAGCCTGAATTGAAGAAATATCATATTCTTTTAAAAGAGGACTATTTAATAGAGCAATATAAATGGTTGGTGCTCCTGGAAATAGTGTGACTTTATGTTTCTTAATTGCTTCAAAAACCATTTTCATATCAAACTTCGGAATAAGCACCATTTTATACCCTTGCATAATACTCAAATTCATTACAGCTGTCATCCCGTACACATGAAAAAACGGAAGAACACCAAGAATTACCTCTTCTCCTTCTTTACAATTATATAACCAATGCGCTCCCATTAAAGTGTTCGAAACGAGGTTTTTATGCGTTAACATAACCCCTTTTGGAAACCCTGTCGTTCCCCCTGTATACTGCAAAAGGGCTAGATCATTTTCAGGATCACATGGAACTTCAACATTAGTACTACTTTCCCTTTCTACCGATTTCCAAAGATGAATCGTTTCGCTTTCCGACACATTCACAACAAGATTTGCCTGCTTTTTTTGTACAAATGGATAAAGTAAATTTTTAGGGAATGGTAAAAAATCTGCAATACGGGTTACGATAATGTGCTCAATCTTTGTTGCAGTTTGAACGTTAGTAACTCTCGGAAACACTAAATCAAGGCAAAGAATAACTTTTGCCCCTGAGTCATGAAGTTGATACTCAAGCTCTCTTTCTGTATAAAGAGGATTCGTTTGTACGACAATACCACCCGCAAGCAAAGTACCATAATAACCAATTACAGATTGCGGACAATTCGGTAACATAATCGCAACTCTATCGCCTTTTTCAATACCAAGCCTTTGAAGGTAATTCGCAAATTTCTTTACCTTGTCATGGAAATCTGAAAATGTAACATCTTTCCCTAAAAAATGAAGCGCTTTCTTTTCTGGATAACGAGCAGCCATTTTCTCTAAATATCTATGAAGTGGCTGAATATCATAAGAAATCGTCCCTGGAATTTCATCTGGATAACTCTGCAGCCAAGGTTTTTCCACTCTCATTCCCCCTTCCAATACTTGTGAAAATAAATGAATGTTCATTCATGATGGTTGTTTTCATTATATTATAGTCATAACAGCGTTACAATCATAATATTCTGACTTTTATATAACTATGCTTTACTTCGTTAACTTCTTATTATATGTATAAACTCTCTTAATTTTAAAAGAATAAGAGAGTTCACGTTACTTAGCTTAATCTTATAATCGTTAAAACTGCACCAGGTGTAGTCGTTGATAATGTTGCAACAGCTAACAATCCAAACAACTGCAAACTAATTGCACTCCCCGCTGCAAGAGTCGTAATAATTGTTGCACTAAATGAAGTCGTCGCTAATGCAGGAGAGTTGATAGTCCCAGCAAGCGGTGCTCCATTAATTGTAATTCGCGAACTAACTAATAATGAAGCCGTTATATTAATTGTATATGAAATATAATAATTCCCCGCATTTGCGGCCGTAAATACTGTGTTCCCCCCCGACACTGTAATTCCTGGACCGATATTCTGATTATTTGGAAGTGGGACATTTGTTCCACCAAGAAGCACTGATATTGCCGCTCCTGATGTATTATTCGCAAATGCATACGTCGCAGTTATACTTGTACCTGTTACTCCCGTTGCTCCCGTTTCACCTGTTGCTCCCGTTGCTCCCGTTACTCCTGTTGCTCCCGTTGCTCCCGTTGCTCCCGTTGCTCCCGTTGCCCCCGTTACTCCCGTTGCTCCTGTTGCCCCTGTTGCCCCTGTTGCTCCCGTTGCTCCCGTTGCTCCCGTTGCCCCCGTTACTCCCGTTGCTCCCGTTACTCCCGTTACTCCCGTTACTCCTGTTGCTCCCGTTGCTCCYGTTGCTCCTGTTGCTCCYGTTGCYCCTGTTGCTCCTGTTGCTCCSGTTGCTCCTGTTGCTCCTGTTGCTCCTGTTGCTCCTGTTGCTCCCGTTGCTCCCGTTGCTCCCGTTGCTCCCGTTGCTCCCGTTACTCCTGTTGCTCCCGTTGCCCCCGTTACTCCCGTTGCTCCTGTTGCTCCTGTTGCCCCTGTTGCTCCCGTTGCTCCCGTTGCTCCCGTTGCTCCCGTTGCTCCCGTTGCTCCYGTTGCTCCCGTTGCTCCCGTTGGACCTGTTGGACCTGTTGGACCGAGCTTAGGAACTGTCCCATCGCAACTAAAACAGCATGAATCAACATGTACACCATTTGTATTATTACACCCACAGTATCCATTTGTATCATTACTCCATAAAGACATGTTGACCCCTCCTTCTTGTTCAATCTTTTAAGTACAGCCAACTAATTAGAAATATTTTTCTAATAAAAAATCAGTTTTTATTTTCCTTATCAACTACCCGATCTGGAACAAACCTTTTATAAACAAAGGTTTATTCCTTACATTCTAATAATTATTACATGCAATGCGCTCCCCTTTCGCTTGTACTTTCGCCTTCCTTCTTAAACGAATTTCCTCTCCTTCAGTCTTGATACACATCTGCATTTCAATACGATATATCAAAATCCATATAAATCGTTATTTTTCGTCGAAATTTTAAAAAAATATTGACACTTAAAATATCCTCATAGTATGATTTTGTTGTTGTAATTGATAACGATTTTCAATATCGTACATTGCAAATAAAATAATTTATTTGGGGGCATAAGATGAAGAAAATTCTTAGCATTTTCATGGTAGTTCTTCTATTCGTTGTCGGATGCGGACAACAGAAAGAGGAGAAAAAAGAAACAAAGGCGGACAATAAAAATCAAGCTATAACAATTAAACATGCTGAAGGGGAAACAAAGTTAGATAAACCAGCGAAAAAAGTTGTTGTACTTGAGTGGGTATATGCAGAAGACTTATTAGCACTTGGTGTTCAGCCAGTAGGGATGGCAGACATTAAGAATTATAATAAATGGGTAAATACAGAAACAAAACCAAGTAAAGATGTTGTAGATGTAGGAACACGTCAACAACCAAACTTAGAAGAAATTAGCCGTCTAAAACCAGATTTAATCATTACAGCTTCATTCCGTAGTAAAGCGATTAAAAATGAATTAGAACAAATTGCACCAACAGTTATGTTCGATCCATCAACAAGCAATAACGATCACTTTACTGAAATGACAGAAACATTTAAACAAATTGCAAAAGCAGTTGGAAAAGAAGAAGAAGGTAAAAAAGTATTAGCTGATATGGATAAAACATTTGCTGATGCAAAAGCAAAAATTGACAAAGCAGGCTTAAAAGATAAAAACATCGCAATGACACAAGCATTTACAGCTAAGAACGTACCAACATTCCGTATCTTAACTGACAATTCTACAGCTTTACAAGTTACAAAAAAATTAGGTTTAACAAATACTTTTGAACCAGGTAAATCTGAGCCAGACGGTTTCAAGCAAACCACTGTAGAATCATTACAAAGTGTACAAGATTCAAACTTCATTTACATTGTAGCGGATGACGATAACATTTTTGACACTCAACTAAAAGGCAACCCTGCTTGGGAAGAATTAAAGTTCAAAAAAGAAAACAAAATGTATAAATTAAAAGGCGACACTTGGATTTTCGGTGGTCCTGAGTCTGCAAAATCTTTAGCAACACAAGTAGCAGATGTAATGACAGCGAAGAAGTGATTACACGATGAATAGCTTACAACATACACTTCGAGCAAGTCTTGTATTCGGAGGAGGAGCAGCTCTCTTGCTCCTCCTTTTCTTTATTCATATCGGGCAAGGACAAGCAAACATTTCCTACAGTATGATTATCGATGCTCTTATCTCACCGAATCAATCGCTAGAGCATCAAACTTTAATCATGCTTCGACTCCCTAGAGCTGTAATAGCCATTTTAGCTGGAGGTGCTCTTGCTGCATCTGGAGTCATTTTGCAAACTTTAACGAAAAATCCACTTGCTGAATCAAGTACAATGGGAATTCATTCAGGTGCATATTTCTTTCTAGTAGCGGCTACAATTTTCTTACCGAAAGGTTTGCAAATTAACTCCCTTCTTTTCACATTTATCGGTGGTGCAATTACTGCTTTATTTGTATACCGTATTTCTGGTGGAAAAAAGGGAACCCCACTTAGAATGGCACTAGCTGGTATGGTCGTTACATTAATGCTTTCTGCCTTTACCGGAACGATGCAGCTTTTCTATGAAAATGAAACAGCTGGTTTATTTTTATGGGGAGCTGGATCTCTTATTCAAAATAACTGGGATGGCGTTCAATTCGCTTTTCCATTTATTGTTATTTCTTTCCTAGTTTTACTATTCATGTCACGTAAGCTTAATATCCTCTTACTCGGCGATGATGTAGCTGTTTCACTTGGAGAGAAAACAGCAGTAACACGGTTTATCGCGTTCATCGCTGCAATTTTTTTAACAGCAGTAATTGTAACTGTTGTTGGACCGATTGGCTTTGTCGGCTTAGTCGCACCACATTTAATGCGCCTTATTGGTTACCGTCAACACTTTACACTTCTTCTCTCCTCTTTCTTATGGGGAGCAATATTATTGCTAGGAGCAGACGTTGTTGGTAGATTAATAGATCCAACTGGTGCCGAACTTCCTGTCGGAGCAGTTACAGCAATGATTGGATCACCTTGGCTTATTTATTTAGTGTATCGAATGATGAAATCGAAACAATATATGAATGATAATGGAGCTAATGCAGCTGGAGCTAGTTCTCGCTATTACTCTTATAAAAAGGTAATCATTATATCTATCATACTTTGTATTGTTACGATTTCTCTTGGCGTTGCAATCGGTAGCAACTCTTATATCGAAAGCATTACAAATGTCATAACAGGACAATTAACACAATTTGATAAAAATATGATGATGAATCTTCGTTTACCAAGAATGCTCGTTGCCGCTATTGCCGGAGCATGTCTTGCGATAAGCGGACTTGTTTTCCAAGGCATATTACGAAATCCACTTGCTGATCCATCTATTATCGGAATTTCGTCTGGAGCAGGTGTTGGTGCTTTAACCATTATGTATGTCTTCCCTGCACTTCCTGGTTTCTTCCTACCAATTGGTGCATTTATTGGTGGACTACTTGCAGTTGGAATTGTCCTCTTCTTCTCATGGAAATCAGGATTTAGCCCAACAGCTCTCGCTTTAATAGGGATTGGAATTTCAGCACTTGGATCAGCGATTATTCAAATCTTTATCGTTAAAGCGAATTTGAATGTGGCTGCTGCTTTAACATGGTTGTCAGGTAGTACTTATGCAAGAGGATGGAATCACTTAGAAAATATCATTCTATATCCATCGCTGATTCTTGTGCTAATTATCTTTTTCTTAATGAAACAACTTGATGTTCTCGTACTTGGAGACGATTTAGCAACCGGACTCGGGCAACCAGTAAATAAAACGCGCCTTGCTCTAATTGTATTAGCGACACTACTTGCATCAGTCAATATCGCTGCTGTCGGTACTATCGCCTTTTTAGGCCTTGTTGCACCGCACTTAGCGCGAATCGTTGTTGGCATGAATCATCAAAGACTATTCGTTTGTTCAGCACTGTTTGGAGCAATCCTGCTTTCCATTGCTGACTTACTCGGACGAACAATTGCATATCCGAAAGAAATTCCTTCTGGGCTTGTTGTTGCTGTACTTGGAGCTCCGTATTTCTTATGGTTAATGAGGAAAAGTGGGAAGAAAGTTAATTAAAAAGGAGGCTTCTTGTATTGGAAGCCTCCTTTTTTTATTATTCATTTTCATAGCTTAACAGGAAACTAACTGTTTTTCACGAATTTAACCCATGAACATAACTAGGAGGGATAACATGTACCAAACAATTGAAGGCTTTTTACAATCATGGAAATATGAAGCTGAGTCTACTCAAAAGATGCTCGATGCATTAACAGATGAATCTTTGTCACAAGAAATTGCACCTGAACACTGGACGTTAGGAAGAGTTGCTTGGCATATCGTTACTGCAATTCCTGTTATTCTATCAGGGACAGGGTTAAAGTTTGAAGGTGAAACAAAGGATTATCCTGTTCCAACTTCTGCGAAAACAATTGCAGATGAGTACCGTAAAGTAAATGCAGCTTTTGTTGAGGCACTTCAAAGCGAATGGACTGATAAAGACTTAGCTACTATTAATGACTTCTTTGGTCGTCCTATGCCGAATTCTATATTTTTAATGACACTCATTAATCATCAAAATCACCACCGCGGGCAGATGACTGTTTTAATGCGTCAAGCAGGATTAAAAGTTCCTGGCGTATACGGTCCTTCGAAAGAAGAATGGGCTGCAGCTGGAATGGAAGCTCCAAAAATGTAATGACAGAAAAAGACAAGGTGTCCTATCACCTTGTCTTTTTCTGTCACTTGTTTCATGTGAAACTATTTTTTGCTAAATGGTTGTTTTATGGAAAAAATAAGTTAAAATGAATACATATTATGAGGAGGGGCAACCAAATTGAATACAAAAAATAAAAAAATAGCTATGGGAACTGTTTTACTAACTTCTATTATTGGAGTTATCAGTGTATCTCTTTACTTCACAAGTTATGGTACCCCTTGGGAAAAACAAACAGCAATTGCCGAATCAAAAAGTTATATTACAAAATACTTCAATCTAAATGCGAAAGTTAAGAATACTTCTTACGATTCTAAAATGGATAGCTATGCAATCTCCTTTGAAACAAATGAAGATGGAGAGTTTACTATCGAATATAAAAGTCCTAATAACTTTAACATTTCTCCAGGAGTGCAAGAGTATTTAAGCAAACACTACAAATTTACAGAGTAGTAACGAAGCATACATATACAAAAAAAGAGTTGGTGTAACGCCAACTCTTTTTTCTTATTCTTGTCATACTGTTACATCTTCCTTCTCTATATTTTTAATTCCGTAATATGCAATCGTAACTCCAATAGCTGCAAATGCTAGTTGAAGTGGCAGAAAAGTTGCTATAGGAAACATTGGGTTGTTATTAATTGCGATTAGCACAACGATAATAGATGAAACAATGGTAGTTGGCACTGAACGTTTACGCATTCCGAAGTATAATGGGATTAAACTCATTCCCGCAGTTGCAATTGTTAAAGGAACCAGTTTTATCCCTTCTTGCATCAATTGATCTACTGTGAATGGATTAGGAAGAATCGAAAAATAACTATCTATTCCAAAGAAAATTCCTACTACAAAAATATTAGATAAAATAACTGTTATGAATGTTAATAGTGCTGTAATAGCTAACTTACTAACCATCATTTTCTTTCGGTTAATAGGATAAGAAAACATGAGTAACATTGTTTTATTTTTATATTCATCAATTATTAGTTTCGCTATTAGTACACCACCAAAAACAATAAATGTTCCTCTTACTAACGCGCTAGCCATCAGCAAAATCGCCTGCGGATCTCTTATTTCTGGATCTCCTTCTATTTGAGAAACGAAACTAACAAAGATTAATAGTGCCAGTATGACGATATTTGCAATAATTGCTCTCTTCACATACCATCCGAGCTTAAACTTCTTCAGTTCTAGCTTCATAAGACGTAGCATGATAGTCCTCCTCTCTTTTAAAATTTAATTGATATAAATTTCCTTTATCGTATCTATCTCAAAAGCAACCTCCTTCTTAAAGTCTTTTCCAGCGAATGTCTTAAAACCAAAAATCACACTAGCAATTGCAATTACTATTATTTTTTTCACTGCTCATACCCCAGTTCGTTGTTGTTTTAAGCTTGCTTCACGCCACATCAATCTTGTCGATTTTTCGATACGACAGATAACTAATAAAAATCCCTACTAAACAGAGCACTATTGGGATAGCTATAAAATTATAAAAACTTACTTGATTGTTTCCAATGTTACTGTTCATTATCATCCCGATTATTACTGCAGAAGTAATCGTTGTCGGTGTCGATTTCTTTCTCATCCCAAAAAATAAAGGAATTAAACTAATACCGGATATCATAAATGCATTTATAAAAGTAGCTGGAATGGTAGCTATTATTTCACCCATCTTAACAGGCGTTTCAATTACTCCCATCATTGGATTCATAAAAAATATGAGCAAACTAATAGTGAAAGTAGCGATAATCATGCTCACAAAGCAAAAACTAAAAACAATTGTTAATTTCGCCCTCATTAACATTTTCCTTTGCAATGGATACATAAACAATAGTTGCATTGTTTTGTTCTTATACTCATCAATTACTAAACGTGATAAAATGACCGAACTAAAAATAAGAAATGTCATCCTAATAAAGATGTTTGCTAAAGTCATATATTTTGTGAAATCAGTGAGCGCCGCATCTACTTCACCTTTCGCTCCCAACCCCATAAGGCTTACTGCAACAAAAATTGCTATAATACAAATCGCTACCCCTTTAAAGTAACTAGATAATTGATGTTTCTTCCATTCGAGCTTCATTAATTTAAACATATAAACAACGCCTCCATTCCTTATATAACTATCTCTACACTACCAACATTCTAATTCCAGCTGTAATTACGCTTACTATTCCTATCACTAGTAAAACTAATATCCACTTTCGTTCTGGTTTTCTATAATATAAAATTCCACTTATCAGCATTACGATAAATCCCGCTATAAGATTCAGCATTAATGCATTCATCATCATATCCCCCTCGTTGTAGTTATATTACGCATGAATGCCTTCCCCATCCATTACATTTAAGAAATATTCTTCTAAGGAGCTATGTTTCTTATTAATACTTTCAATTTCTATATCGTTCATAACAAGAGCTTTTGAAATTGCTTGCTGAGTCGCTGCCACTTCATAAACACGAATCATGTTTCCACTCATTATTTTGTAGTTTTTTATACCAAGTTTATCTTCTAAAATATAAGCTGCTCGTTTCACGTCAGGAACAGTGATTTCAATGTACTCTGTTTGTTTTCCGTTAATACTCTTCATTGAAACTTCTTTTATTAGTTTTCCATTTTGAATAACACCAATTGTATCTGCCATTTGTTCCATCTCGCCTAAAATATGACTAGAAACTAATAAAGTAATGCCATATTCTTTGCAAAGCATTTTAAATAAGTCTCGTAACTCTTTAATACCAATTGGATCTAAACCATTAATTGGTTCATCTAAAATGAGAAGCTCCGGCTTTGTCATAATCGCTCTAGCAATGCCTAATCTTTGCTTCATCCCTAATGAAAAATCTTTTACTTTTTTATTGTCTATGCCGTGCAGTTTTACTAAATTTAAAGCATGATCAATTGCGTTCTTATCGTAATACCCCATATATTCACAATGTAATTCTAAATTTTCCTTCGCCGTTAATTTATCATAAAAGATTGGATATTCAATAATTGTCCCCATTCTTTTTAATACTTCATAAGATGTGTCTGTTAACTTCTCACCGAAAATTTCAATATCACCACTCGTCGGTTTTATTAAATTCGTAATCATTTTCATAATCGTTGTTTTACCAGCACCGTTCGGTCCTAAAAACCCGTAAATCTCTCCTCTTTTCACATGCATGTTAACGCTAGAAATAATTTCTTTCCCTTTAAACACTTTCGTTAGCTGGTTCGTCTTTAATATATATGTCATGTCACTTTCCCCTTTCGCACCGCTCTATATTTCTATAATAGACAATGGAAATCTCTTTTTTCTTACCCGTTCCTTACAAATTCCTTACGTTCAAAAAAAGCTTGTAGAATCTACTTCTCTACAAGCTAAAATTGCATCTTTGTTAATACAACTGTAAAAATTGTTTTTTCATATGGCTTACTAGAAAGATGAATTTCTCCATCCATCGCCTCCACAAGCCTTTTCGTAATCGTTAACCCTAGACCACTACCTTGGTACAATCTATTTCTTGAATCTTCAAGTGTGTACATACGCTCAAACACTTTATCAATATGAGATTCATCAATTCCTTTTCCTGTATCCCATWCGTCTATATACACACTCGTTTCATCATCTCTTAAAGTCATACCGAGTGTCTTTCCATCGTCTCCATATGTAATCGCATTTGATATTAAATTATTTAACACTCTGCCTAATACTTCTGTATTTCCAAGTACATATATATTTCTTTCTGGTATATCAATATGGATATGAAAACCTTTCGTCGTCACTAAATCATAGAAAGATAAAATCTTCTCGCGGCAAACTTCATTCATATTTACTTTTGTTATCTCAATTGCCTTGTCACCAGATTCTAATTTTGCTAAATCAAAAAACTTATGAATCAGTTCCATAACTTCTAGTGTTTTCACATGCACCTTTTCAAGTAATATTTGCTGTTCTTCTTTACTTATCGTTTTATCCTTATTTAACATTTCTGTATATCCAAGAATAACTGTTAGTGGTGTTTTTAAATCATGTGAAATATTTGAAAGCATTTTTCTCATCGAAATTTCCACTTTCGCATGATCTGCATTCGTTTTCTGTTTTGCATCTAACAAATGATTAATAGCCACTAATAACTTTTGCAATTCTGTATCATCCGTCATAATTAATAGCTTCTCACCAGTTTGTTCTTTTACAATTCGATTTAACTTCTCATACGTATAGCGTAAATTCCTACTACTATTTTTCCTAATTTTATATTGCACGTAAATAACGATAAGCAATATAATAATCACCACTGTTAAAAATATAACCATACTACATCACTTCCAATTTATAGCCAATTCCCCACAGTGTTTTTATATATTCCGGGTTAGATGGGTCCGTTTCAATCTTCTCGCGTAATCTCCTCATATGAACATTAATAACATTATCATCACCATAATATTCTTCATTCCAAACAAGCTTATATATTTGCGCTTTCGTAAAAACACGATTTTGATTCTTCACGAATAGTTTTAAAATCTCAAATTCTTTTAAAGTAAGTTTAAGCTGTCTTCCCTTTTTCTCCACAGTAAAATTAATTGGGTCAATTATTAAGTCACCAATCTGAATGGTCTCATCTTTTAATTCCACAGCTGAATACTTTGTAGACCTTCGAATAGCGGCTTTTACACGTGCTGCCAATTCAATCATAGAAAATGGTTTACAAATGTAATCATCCGCTCCAAGCCCTAAGCCAATCGCTTTATCAACATCTGTATCTTTTGCCGACATCATTAAAATCGGAACAGCACTTTTTTCTCGAATGATTCGCACAACCTCTAAGCCATCTAACTTTGGCATCATAATATCGAGGATAATCAAATCAAATGAACCTTTTAAAAATGCGTTAACTCCTTCTTCTCCATCAGATGCGATTGTAACTTGAAAACCTTCTTTTACTAAATATGTTTCAACCATCTCTTGAATTGAGATATCATCTTCAACTAATAAAATATGATATGACATATTTCTATCCCCTTTTCACAAACATTAACAATTCAATTGTATCGCAACTGCAAATTAGTTGGTACAATTATATGAATTTTCAAACCAACTTCCCTTCCTTCCTTAACAATGATATGATGAAATTCACTACTATTGTTCATAATTAACTTTATATAAAGGAGACTTATCATGTCAGAAAACAAAAAAGTAAGCTTAGCTGATTTAATGCGCGAACAACTTGCAAAGAAAAAGCAAGGAAATGGAAACGGCTCAAATAATGGAAGTCAAAGTCAAGAAACGAAAAAATTACAAAACCAACAAACGAAGAAAACAAACAACCAACGTAGACGTACAGGTGTATAAATGAGCGGGCAAAAACGATCTAACGTCGCGCCAGGTCTTGCGGTTGATATTGTGTTAAAACAAGATCAACGTACAGGCAAGCTAACAAGAGGAATTGTAAAAGATATTTTAACTAACTCACCCTCTCATCCGCACGGCATTAAAGTACGATTGCAGGACGGGCAAGTTGGCAGAGTCCAAAATATCATTCAATAAGAAAAGGAGCTCATTTAAACTTGAGCTCCTTTTTCTTTATTACCCTTTAATTTTCTCGATGAAAACTACTTTTAAATAGTCTCCTTCTTTAAATTGATCAATTGTACGGAAATCTTCTGGTAAAGAATGTTCTTCTAATATTTTATATTTACCGTTCATTTCTTTGAATGCCGTATCGATAAAGCCATTAAACTTTTTCATATCGAATGCGCTACAATTTGTAGAAGCAACGATAATACCGTTATTTTCTGTAATCGCAATTGTTTCTTTTAATAAGTTTTTATAATCTTTCGCCGCACTGAACGTATATTTTTTTGAGCGTGCAAAACTTGGAGGGTCAAGTACAACCATATCAAACTTCATCTTTTTCTTAACTGCGTATTTGAAATATAGAAATACATCTTCTACAATAATATCTTGTGCTTCATAATCAATTTCATTTACACTGAACTGCTCAATCGTTTTACTTAAACTACGATTGGCAAGGTCAACACTTGTTGTTTTACTTGCACCGCCAAGTGCTGCAAATACAGAGAACGCTCCTGTATAAGAGAACATATTTAAAACTGTTCTTCCTTTTGCATATTTATCACGAATTTGTTTTCGAACGTTACGCTGATCTAAAAACACACCAACCATCGCTCCATCATTTAAATAGACAGCAAAGTTCACACCGTTTTCTTTTACGATAAGTGGGAACTCACCGCGCTCTCCTGCTACGAAATCATCACCTTCAATATATTTCCCTTTCGTATCAAAACGCTTTTTCTCATAGATGCCTTTAAAGTTTGCTACCTTTTGAAATGCTGCTACGATTTCATCGCGGAAAGTATAAATCCCTTCACTATACCAACTTATTACGTAATAACCGTCATAATAATCGATGATTAACCCACCAAGGCCATCACCCTCACCATTTAGGGCACGAAATGCTGTTGTATCATTTGATTTATAAAAATCTTTTCGTTTATGTAAAGCAGATTTGATTTTACTTTCAAAGAAAGATTGATTCACTTCCTCCTTCTCTTTTCTCGTTAAAATCCAACCATACCCTTTATTTTGTTTTCCATAATAGCCTTTTCCAATGAATTGGTTCTTCTCATCTACTACGTTGATGATTGTTCCTTCTTCACGTACATCATTTAAATTTTGAATAGCATCTTTTAAAATAAGTGGATATCCACTTTTAATTTCTTTTATAAACTTCGGTTTTATTTTTATAGTTACTTCGGATCGCATGTAATGTCTTCCTTTCCATTTGAATGCTTTCTAATTAGTAGGAAGCAATGTAAAAAACGAGGCTGAAAAAAAGTCTCATTTCACTATACCATATTATTGCTTTGCTCGTACAACTAGCTCATCTTCTCGCTTAATCGAAAAAAAACTTATATATTTTATCATTACCATTGACAATGATAATGATTTTCACTATCATTTAATGTATATGAAACGATGAAAATAATGATAGATTTATAGGAGGAATAAAGAAATGATTATTGTTACAAATACATCTAAAATTACGAAGGGTGACTCACATAAATTAATTGAGCGCTTTAATAAAGTAGGTAAAGTTGAAACGATGCCTGGTTTCTTAGGACTAGAAGTTCTTCTAACTGAAAATACAGTTGATTATGATGAAGTAACGATTAGCACTCGTTGGAATGCAAAAGAGGATTTCCAAGGTTGGACAAAGAGTACGGCCTTTAAAGATGCGCATTCACATCGTGGTGGATTACCAGATTTTATTATCGATAATAAAATCTCATTCTATGATGTTAAAATTGTTCGTATGCCAATTGCTGCGGCTCAATAACTTCGTTTTTAATAGTTGGTATAGAAGTATGAGAAGGAATACATCTTCTCTACTTCTATACCTTTTCTTTTTTCAACTTCTTTTCACCAACTTCGCATGCACGACTAGTCTGCCCGCCTCTGGATCTAGTGCATAATCACACGTTGAAAGTGTTAAAATTTGATCATCCGCTGTCACTTTTGTATCTGTTTTATAGAGTGACCTATCCTTAATTTTTTCTAGAAAAGATGCATAGTCTTCATCGCTTCCAAAATCCGTTTCAATATAATAGAAATCAGTTGTCGTTGTATATACTGAAAATACTTCTACATCGTATCCTTCAAACAAAGTATCGTAGTACAATTTGCGATGAGACATAAAGAAATCTTCTTCTAATATTTTTTTAAGACTCCCAAACATAGAGCCGTCTTTCATACGATGTCCGTATAGAATCGTATTTCGATTTTGAGATTTTACATCGTTACGATGATCCATGAAGATACTTCCTGCTCTCATGTCCTCGCCTTTATAATTACGATACAAATAGTAATCGTTGTCTTTCGCTTGAACAATCGGATAATTAATTTGCGTATCATCCATCGTAATCCAGCCAACTATTTCTGGATTAATTTTTTGTAAGGCTTGGAACTGTGCACGGACTGCTCCATCTGATGATTTTTCTTCCATCGGACTCYTTTGATAAATATCTTGTGCTTCAGCCATTACTTTGCGATTTTCATAGTAATCCATGAACATCCCGCCTAATTCATACACGGAGTAGAAAAAGATACCTAAAAAAGCAACTGTAAGTATTCTTTGAAAAAAGGAATTCTTTTTCTTTTCTTTCTTGCCGCTCAAATTATCACCTCAAAACGGATTACCAAAGGGATTTAGTCGCCTATCAAATACCCATTGGCACCATATACAATCCTGTATCTTCATCGTGCTTTACAACAACATCTACACCATATATCGTCTTGATCATATCTTCCGTTACGACTTCACCTGGCTTACCCTTCATCACAATTTCTCCATCTTTCATAACGATAATATGATCGCTATAACGGATTGCTTGATTAATGTCATGTAATACCATAACAATCGTTAAACCATGTACTTCATTTAACTCTTTCACTAACTCTAATATTTCAAGCTGATAGTAAATATCTAAATACGTCGTTGGTTCGTCTAAAAACAGCATGGGCGTATTTTGCGCTAAAGTCATCGCAATCCAAACACGTTGCCTTTCCCCACCAGATAATGCATGTATTGGCTTATCACGCTTATCTTGTAGTCTCGTACACGTCAATGCTCTTTCTATTGCTTCGCTATCCTCATCCGTTTGTGTAGAAAAAATATTTTTATATGGCATACGCCCAAAACTCGTCAATTTTTCAACTGTAATATCTGCTGGCGCCTCATTTTGCTGATGAACGACCGCTAGCTTTCTAGCAAACTCTTTCGGCTTATACTGGCTAATAGCTTTCCCATCTAGCATTACTTCTCCGCTACGGGGATCATGATTTCGCGACATAACACCTAGTAATGTTGATTTCCCACAACCATTTGGACCAATAATTGTTGTAATTTTTCCAACCTCTATCTCACTACTAACAGACTTTAAACGATCCGTTACATTATCATAAGAAAAGGTTACATTTTTAATTTCCATGAACTCGATCACTCTTTCTAAGCAAGAATATTAAGAACGGACCACCGATGACTGCCATAATCGTCGCCGCTGGAATTTCATTAGGCGGTACGATTAGCCTACCAATTGTGTCTGCCGTTAAAATTAATAACGCACCTGCAAGGGCTGAAAATGGAATAAGTACTTTATGATCTGATCCAACCAGTTGCCTTGAAATATGCGGGATAAGTAATCCAACGAAAGCGATAACACCCGCAATTGCAGTTGATACAGCTGCTAAAAGAACAGCAATGACAGAAATAATAAGGCGTACCCTCGTCACGTGAAGTCCAAGGTTTTTAGCCGTTTTATCTTGTAGAGATAATAAATTACACCACGCCCCTACAAACAGTGCAAGTATAAGGCCGATTGATCCATATGTAACAAGTACTTCCACATCGCCCCATGTCTTCATCGTTATATTAGATGTTGTCGTCTGCTTAATACTTTTAATGAAATATCCGCAAATCGTAACGAAAGATTCATTTAAACCAGTAAACATCGCATTTATCGCTATACCGATCAAAATGATACGCAGCGGACTTAAACCTGATTTCCAAGAAAACGCATAAACGAGATAACAAGCAAACGCACCGCCTAAAAACGCGAATAGTGGTGTCCAGAAAAAGAACTGAGGGAATAGCGTAATGATAACAAGCGTCATAAAACTGGCCCCTGAAGATATCCCGATAACCCCAGCATCCGCAAGTGGATTTTTCATAACTGCTTGGAAAAGCACACCAGAAACAGCAAGCGCCGCTCCAGTGAAAAGTGCAATAATGATGCGCGGGAAACGTAAATCTTTAATGACTTCAACATCTTCATTTGTCCCTGTAAATATACCTTGAAAAAGATCAATGACACCTATTTCTAAACTACCTTTCACAGCGGATACAGTAGTCATAATAACTAGTAATACTGTGACGATGAAGAAACTCCAAATTTTTTTATTCATCTCAATCTTCCTTTATCTATACATGCATCATGGATACATCATTTTCTTTAATTCATCTAAGGCTTCAATAGCTGCTAAATTCCCCGTCGTTCCAAATAAGCGCTCTTCTAAATCGTACACTCTATTATTTTTAACTGCGGCAAAATGCTTCCAAATGTCGTTCGTTTTAAATTCCTTATCGAACATTTTCACAACTTCATCTGGCATACCATGCGCTGCACGTAAAATAATATCTGGATCAGCTTTTTTTAAGTACTCTGTATTAGAAGCTAAATATTCTACTTTCTCACCTTGTACTATATTTTTACCACCTAGTTGTTTTACTAAATCCCCAATATAGGAGTGTTCTGTCGCAACTAAATAACTTCCAGGTACTCCAAGTAAAATAAGGACTGTCGGTTCTTTCTTCCCTTTCACTTGTTTTTGAATGTCTGCAACTTTTTTATCGAACTTTGTTACGACTGCTTCAGCCTGTTTCTCACGCCCATATTTTTTGCCCAACTCTGTAATTGAGTTTTGCATGTTTTTTAAACTCGTTAAATTTAAAAAGTTTGCCTTAATGCCCGCTTCATTAAAAACTGGCTTCAACTCATATTCAAGCGTCGTAACAGATAATACTTCTGATGGTTTCATTGATTTTACTTTTTCCATATCAGGACTCATCGGATTCCCAACTTCAGGTAAACCTTTATAGCGCTTTGGCAAAGTTTTAGAACTTGTAGGAATACCTGCTAAATCTACTTCTAATGCATCCATAATTTCAGTCACAGCAACTGTCGTTGCAATAACACGTTCCTCACTACTGCTCTTTACCTTTTTTGCCGTTTCTTTTTTTGGTGATGAGCACCCAGCTATACTAAATAAAAGAATGATAGCCATGAATAAACTCGTGATTTTCTTCACTCTCAATCACCACTCCTTTCGGTACAATATGAAACGAGTCTTGATGCATGAAACCATGCATCAAGACTCCAAATTTTACAGTCTACCTGCTCTATATTTACGAACTAAGAAAGCAAGTGATCCTAGTAATAGCAACATATACATTCCAATCTGTGCTGTATCTGCTGTTTTTGAGTTTTTCTCTTTTTTCACATCATTCTTCGCATTTTCATTTTGCTTCTTACCGTCTGCATTTCGGTTGAAATCAGGATTACCGATTGTTTTTGCATTGTCTACTTTCGGTGTAATCACTGGATTTTTCGGATCATTCTTCGGATCGTTTTTCGGATCCTCTTTAATAGTTCCTACTGCACCAATATTATTTGTATCAAATTGAATTTGCACGTCGTAGAAATGATGATAGTTCATTGAATCAATATCTACTTTTACTTTCGCATTTAATTTCGCAAATAAATCATCAACCTCAAACTCTATTACTCTCGTATCTGCATTTTTATCTTCACTCACTACTTTTGCATCAACAAATGCACCAGCATTTTCTGTTTGGAACTTCGTAATCCACGCACTATTTTTCAGTGTCATCGCAACATATTTCTTACCATCTTTCACTGTTAATCTAGCTGGATTTACAACATATTGATTCATCATTGAAATCTCATCCGTTTTATCTTTTAACACTTTAAAAGCAACATCATATTGACCGTCTTTTAAATTTTTCGGATCGACTGTTATGTGTCCATTTTGGTTATTATTTCCGCCTTGATTATTGTTTCCATCTTGGTTGTTACTTCCACCTTGGTTATCGTTTCCGCCTTGATTATCGTTTCCATCTTGGTTATCGTTTCCATCTTGGTTACCGTTTCCGCCTGGAATGTTGTTTCCATCTTGATTACCTAAAGCTTTAATACTACCTTTATCAAATGCAAATTGAATATCATAGAAATGATGGTAGTTCATCGCATCAATATCCACTTTCACTTTTGCATTTAACTTTTTCGATAAGTCGTCTACTTCTACTTCCACTACTCTTGTATCTTGCTCTTTATTTGTACCTAATACTTTCGCATCGACAAACGAACTATTCTTTTCAAACTCAAACTTTGTAATCCATGAGCTATTCGTTACTGTGAAGGATACATATTTCTTACCATCTTTCACTTTTAATACGCCTGGACTCTTCGTATATGTGTTCATCATTGAAATTTCTTCTGTTTTATCTTTTARCACTTTAAAACCGATACTGTATTCACCATCTTTAAGAGCATTTGGATCAATTGTTGTGTTATTGTCTTGGTTGTTGTTTCCGCCTTGGTTATTGTTTCCACCTTGGTTGTCATTTCCACCTTGGTTATTGTTTCCGCCTTGGTTGTCATTTCCACCTTGGTTATTATTTCCGCCTTGGTTGTCATTTCCACCTTGGTTATTACTTCCGCCTTGGTTGTCATTTCCACCTTGGTTATTGTTTCCACCCTGGTTATCGTTTCCACCCTGGTTATCGTTTCCACCCTGGTTATCGTTTCCACCTTGGTTATCTACTGGCTGAATGCTATCTTTATCAAATGCAAATTGAATGTCGTAGAAATGATGATAATTCATTGAATCGATATCTACTTTCACTTTTGCATCTAATTTTTTCGATAAATCATCTACTTCTACTTCCACTACTCTTGTATCAGCCTTCGTATCTGTATTTAATACATTTGCATCAACAAACGCACCATTTTTCTCAAACTCAAACTTTGTAATCCATGAGCTATTCGTTAATGTGAAGGATACATACTTCTTGCCATCTTTCACTTTCAATACGCCTGGGCTCTTCGTATATGTGTTCATCATTGAAATTTCTTCTGTTTTATCTTTTA
>NZ_JBFUIN010000027.1:0-26259 GCF_056401855.1 Bacillus sp. P4_D3 | reverse complement strand
GACAGGCGTATGAGCATAAACTAGTAGAAGGTAAAGTTTTCACAATTGAAACGTTAGCTGGTATTGTTACGGCAGAAGTAACGGTAGAAGATGACAAAGTTACATTAGCGAAAATCGACATGGGGGCACCTCGTTTAACACGTGAAGAGATACCGATGCTTGGTGAAGGAGAAACACCATTTATTCGTGAAAACTTCTTATACAATAATCACCGTTATGCATTTACAGCTGTTTCAATGGGGAATCCGCACGCGGTTATTTTTGTTGATGATGTAGAAAAAGCGCCCCTTACAACGTTAGGACCAGTTCTTGAGACGCATGAAATGTTCCCAGAGCGAGTGAATGTTGAATTCATCGAGATTTTGAATGATGAAGAGATGAATTTCCGCGTTTGGGAACGTGGATCTGGTGTAACACAAGCTTGCGGGACAGGAGCATGCGCAGCTGTCGTTGCGGCAATTCTAAATGGAAAAATGGAACACGATAAAGAAATTACAGTTCACTTAGCAGGCGGCGACTTAATGATCGCATGGACAGAAGAAGGAAATGTATTAATGAAAGGACCTGCGGAAATAATTTGCCGCGGAGTGTATGAGTACAAGATAGAAGCGTAAAGATGTATAATAGAATGAGAACAGAAAGGATGGTGTATTTCATGATTGAAGTAACAGAACAAGCAGCTTTTCAAATTAAAGATATGTTAAAAGATGCTGAAGATGGAGAGAAGTACGTACGCCTTGCTGTACATGGCGGCGGATGTAGTGGTCTTTCTTACGGCTTAGGATTTGAAGTAGAACCAAAGGAAGACGACACAGTTCTTGAGTTTTTCGGTGTTGAATTTGTTATCGATAAAGAAAGTGCTCCGATTGTAAAGGGAGTGAAAGTTGACTATAAACAATCTATGCTTGGCGGCGGATTCACAATTGATAATCCAAACGCAATTGCATCATGTGGATGCGGATCATCTTTCCGTACATCGTCGAATGCTGGTAAGCCGGAAGAGTGCTAAGTTTTTTCATTCCGTTATGCTAAATGGAAATTGAATGGGTAGGTTGCATATAAAGACCTTCTTAGCGATGAAATCAAATCGTTAGAAGGTCTTTTCTTTTGCCTTTAAAAAGAAAAAGAGCAGGACAAAGATAGTGAATATATGCAAGAAGAAGGCTAAAGAGGATACATGAAGGGGAAGGCCAATTTCTAGAGTGAAGAAATAATTATATTTGAACGGTTGTACATACGGATTTTTACTATCTTACAAAAGTGTAATGTTCATGTCATGTTTTTGAATTTCTTCTTTAAAGCTTAGGCTTTAAGATAACAATATAAGAAAAACACATGAGGTGAAGGAAATGAAAAGATATATTGCACTTTTTAGTATTTTAGTTGTATTCGCAAGTTTGTTAGTTGGCTGTGATTTAAACCGTATGGGTAAAGATGAGTACTACGTTCAAATTACTACTGATGGAATCGAAAAGAATGAAAAAGCTGATAATGGTCAGCCGTACAAATCATTCGAGTATAAGTTACCTGCATTTGATAAGGATGGTAAAGAAAAAGAAATGGAATTTACCGCTGCGAAAAACCTTCGTAAAGAAGCATTCTTACGCGTATTCCACTCAGATAAAAAAGGTGTAACAGCTTGGGAAGAAGTGAAGAAGGACGAACTTCCTGCGAAAGTGAAAGAAAAATTAGGTGTGAAATAAGACAGATGGAAAAGGAATTGACGAACAGGGTCAATTCCTTTTTTCGTTCTCAAAATCCTCTTCTGAAATGACTATAAATCCATGTCTTTTAAATAAAGCCGTTGTGACCCCGTAACCGATTTGTTTATTGCCATTAAATTCTCCTGTGTAAATAGTAGAACTGCCACAAGATGGACTGCGTTCTTTTAAAATAATATATTCTGGGTTTAAACCTTTTATTTGTTCTAATGCTTTATAAGCACCAAGCACGAAAGCCTCCGTGACATCTTGGCCTTCTTTCGTTATCACTTTTGCTGTCCCGTCTAAAACGTCATCACCATTACCACCAATAATTTCAGCCGAAGGACGAGGTGTAGGTAAACCGCCCAATACTTCGGGGCAAACGAGGGTGGTGTCTTCCCTTTGTAATAACTCTTCTATTTTTGAAACGAGATTATCGTTGCCGTCATAACGACAAGCAATGCCACCTAAACAAGCGCTAATTACAATCATATTTTCATCTCCAATAAAAAATATTAAATATCACGCCAATTGCTCTTCCTGACTCTTACCTATAAATGAGGTGATAAAAATGGGAAGCTTATATAATTTAATGAAACCATATAGTGAATTTCGAAGTAAAGAAGAGTTTAATGTATATCAAAAACAAGTTTTGAAGTGCTATCGATTTCAATTGAATAAAACGGATTCTATCATTATTCATTTTTTAGGAAAGTATGCGGTGAATGAGAAACAAAAAACAGTGGGGGTTGCTTGTCCGTTAATGGAGACAATTGCTACAAATGTTGGAAAGAGTATTCGTACGGTACGCCGCTCGATTGCGAAGTTAGAGGAGCTTGGAATTATAAAGCGTGTTGCGACAAAAGAAAGATATAAGCGCGGCGGATATAGTGCAAACTTATATGTATTTCTTAAATCTGCGATTGACCGCATGGATGACCGTATGAAGATGTCCGCATGTGAAAGTGATGATCGTGCAGATGGCTGTAGTGGAAATGAGCAAAAAAATGAGGGGGAAACAATTCTTTCTAAAAACATTCCACAAATAAAAGAGAAAAGAAAAGTAACGTACGAGCTTGATGAAACGTATTGTCGTCACGATATACCGAAGCCTTTTATATACGCGCTCATACCAATGACGAGTAATCCGAAGAAGATTAATATATTTTGGAGTAAGGTGGAACTTGCTTATAAAAAGAGCGGATTACTAGAACAAGGTGCTGTATTAGAGGGAATATTAGCTGATGAAGAAGTGCGTGGAAATTTAATTTGGAGGGTGAAAAGTGTTGTGAGAGCGTATAAGTACGGAGAAATTCGTAAAGATGTTGGAGCACTGTTGTATAGTACGATGCGAGATTTATTTTTAGAAATTGGATTAGAGTGGGGAGCGGCATTAAGGAGAAGTAAGGGAATACCGTTATTCGATCCATTTAAAAAAGAGTCATGCGTATAATACATGACTCTAAGTAGCTAATCGAACTTTCTTACAACTGGAACACGAATTGCTACAAATAGTACAAAGACGATAACAGCGATTGCACCGCTTTTCATAACCGTTACAATTGGAATGCCGATCCCAAGTGCAAGCGATGTAAATGCGTAAGAGAGCGGAATGAATCCCATCGATGAAAGCATGAGTAAACTCATAACGCGTCCCATCATCTCTTCTTTTACTGTTGATTGAATCATTGCCATAAGTGGAACGATAGCCATCGCAATTGTAATACCGTAAAACATTCCGGCTAATAATGCTTGCCAAAGTACGGTGCTAAAGTTAATGGCTAGGAAGAATATACCAGACAGTAGCATCATGATAATACAAAATAGACCACGTCTGCGGTTAATGTTTTTTAATCCGACAATGACAGCTCCTATCGCCATCCCGCCGCCAACAGACGCTTCTAAGTAACTAAACTGAAGTGAATCACCGTGCAGAACGTTTTTGACGAAGAGCGGGAAGCCTACTTGCATTGGGCCGATTAAAAATAAGTTTAAAAAGGCGCTACATATGAGGAAAGTTGAAAGAAATGGTGATTCTTTTACATATGAAATTCCCTCTTTAATAGAAGTAAACATGCCTTTATCTGTTTCATTTTTTTCGGGTACTGTAAATTGTATTTTTTGAACGAGTATCGCAGCGATAATGAGTAGCAGGATTGTAATTGAAAAAATTGTTTCATAGTTCGTAAATTTAATGAGAATACCGCCAAGTACAGGTCCTAAAATGACAGATGCTTGGTTTGTCATTTGAGTAAGTGAATTTGCTTGTGTTAAACGGCTTTTTTCTACAAGTTCAGGCAGAATAGATCCATCTGCTGACCAGAAGAAAGCGTCAGCAAGTCCGAAGAACAAAGCGAACAAAGCAAATGTATATAGTGTTACATCACCGACGATGAACCAGGTGAGAATAGTTGCGACAAGAATAGCGCGAATAATATTAGAGTAAAACATAATATTTTTTTTCGGGAATTTATCAGCTAATGCTCCGCCGATAATCATAAAGATGAGCCTTGGAACACTAAGAGCCACGAAAACAATACCGAGTGAAGCCTCAAGGTTTAATGTTTTTGCTATGTACCATGTTTGTGAAAAAGTAAAAAAGGCTAAAGCAAAACTTGAAAAGAGAGTAGCTGCCCAAAGAAAAAGGAAGTTCGTATTTTTTAATAACGGTTTTCCGCTTCCTTCTAAAGCAGATTTATTTTGTTGTAGTTCCTCCATAGTGCTTCCTTTCTATGTACCGATTTTAGACTGAAAAACCTATTAACAATCGTTTTACCCCGCGTTAACGGGCAGTAAAACTCCCACCTCAAAATTTGGCTCGAGCAAAGAAGTTAGGTGGGAGACCAACTGCCCGTAAACGCCCGATTGGTGAGGGCTAATACTCAGTGGGGGATGAACAAAACCCCCACTGAGTATAGTTTCACTTTATACAGTTTCTAATAGTTCTATACTGCACTTTCTCATTGTAGACAATAATAATGAATTTGCACAGTGGCTATTTCACGACAAAAAAAGAAGATACCAAGGGCATCTTCTTTTTTATGTTTTAGGCTAATGCAATATAAATATCCACTTGTACGTTAGTTGGATCTACTGCATTTTCGTCATAAAGCTCAAAATCTGTTGTAAAAGCACGCTTGTTTTCTTTCGACCATTGCCAAATATATTCCCAAGTTTCACAAATGACTTCAGAAACAGGACCTTTTCTCGTTGTAAATACCGCATACGTTGCGGCAGGTAATGTTAAAGTTGTCATATTTTCAGGAACATCTTCTAATGAAGAAACAGGCATGCCGATAGTAAATTGATATGTACCAGTTTCATCCGATTCGTAGTTTGAGTAGAAAGCGAATGTTTCTTTTGTTTGTTGATTTGGAATTTGGTGCATAATTTGTTCTTGGAAGTAGCGATTCCAAAGCATTGGAATCCTTCCTTCAGTCGATGCTTCTTTTTCGTTTGTAGTTGTAATAGAAACACCGATTGCTTGGAAAGCTCCTTTTTTTACGATAATAGGTTCTTTCATTAATAAAACCTCCCTTTATTAAATGAAACGTACGTTCTGTTTTTATTGTAACATATTTTGGAAGTAAGTAGTGTTTTTTATCAAATTGGAATGTATTTTAGTTAGGAAAAGAAGAGGGTATGAAAAGAACTCCTCTCATCTAAAAGGAGTTCTTTTCATTTCTATATTAAAACATACTTGAGCTATGCATTGGTTGAAGTTTTGCGTTTGGATCGAAGTAAGCTTTTGCATTGTTTACTGCTGTCGGTGCTTCACCAAAGCCACAAGCAATGAGTTTTACTTTTCCTTCATATGTACAAATGTCACCAGCAGCGTAAATGCCAGGAATATTTGTTTCCATTTTTGAATTCACGAGGATGCTGTTCTTTTGAATATCTAAGCCCCAGTTTTTAATTGGACCAAGCGAAGACACGAAGCCGTAGTTTACGATTACGTCATCAACATCAAGGATAACTTTTTCTTCTGTTTTTACGTGCTGAAGAACAACTTGTTCAATCGTGTCATCACCGATGAGTTCAACTGGAACATACGGTGTGCTTACTTCTGCACGGGAATTCATTAAGCTTTCTACGCTATGTTCATGTGCACGGAATTTATCACGGCGATGAACAATTGTAACTTTATCTGCAATCGGTTCTAACATCATTGTCCAGTCTACTGCTGAGTCACCGCCGCCGAATACAACGACGCGTTTTCCAGCAAATTTATTCATATCATCAATGAAATAATGTAAGTTTTTCTTCTCGTATTTTGCTGTGCCTTCTAATTCTAAGCGGCGTGGTTGGAAAGCACCATTGCCAGCAGTAATAATGACAGATTTAGAGTAGTGAGTTTGTTTATTTGTAACAAGTTTAAATATACCGTCAGCTTGTTTTTCAAGCGTATCAACAGCTTCTTCTAGGCAAACAGTTGGATCGAACTTTTTCATTTGTTCTTTTAAGTTATCAACTAACTCTTGTGCGCGCACTTTTGGGAATCCAGCTACATCATAAATATACTTTTCGGGATATAGTGCGGATAATTGCCCGCCAAGTTGAGGTAAGCTTTCAATAATTTTTACACTTGCTTGTCTCATTCCGCCATAAAATGCAGTGAATAGTCCTGTTGGGCCACCACCAATAATTGTTATGTCGTAAACCTTTTGATTTTCTGTCATTTTCATTCCCCCTATAGATGATGGAATTTTAATATTGATTTCATATATTGTTCATATGTACATGAAAATCCTGCAAATGATGACACTTTCAAATAAATGATAGCATATTTCAGTTAATAATACTTCTGAAAACGACTGAATAATAAGTAAGTTTGCGCATAGATGTTTTAGAATCGTATAAAATATAGCGAAAGGAAAATACATGAAAAAAAGGCTGAAAAACCCTTGAAAACGCTATGTTATTTTAAAATATTGATAATTCTCTAGGTGCTTGAATTATGGAATGAAACCGACTAATATAGGGAAGTATTATGTTAAATTTCTATGACAAATTTCGTACGATTTTTTGACTGCGTTTTGTTATGATATAGAATGTGATAAATTCCACATTCTTGACAAATAGAGTTTTTAGTACTTGGTATTATTTTTTATTACTATTATATAAAGAAAAGGGTTGTGATTTAGTGAAGACTCCAAAAATCGTAGTTTTAGGTGCAGGTTATGGCGGGATGATTACGACTGTTCGTCTGCAAAAAACATTATCTGTAAGTGAAGCTGAAATTACGTTAGTAAACAACAATAGCTATCACTACCAAGCAACTTGGTTACATGAGAGTGCAGCTGGTACATTACAAGATGATAAAATCTGTCTAGATATTCAAGACGTTATCGATACAAATAAAGTGAACTTTGTACAAGATACAGTAGTAGAGATTAAAGCTGCTGAAAAACGTATTATCTTAAAAAATGGTGAATTAGAGTATGATTACTTAGTAATTGGTCTTGGTTTCGAATCAGAAACGTTCGGAATTAAAGGATTAAAAGAGCATGCATTCTCAATCACTAACATTAATGCAACTCGTCAAATTCGTGAGCATATGGAAGAAAAGTTTGCTCAATATGCGACTGAAAAACGTGATGAGTTAGTAACAATCGTTGTTGGTGGTGCTGGATTTACTGGTATCGAGTACGTAGGTGAGCTTGCAAACCGTATTCCTGAACTTTGCAAAGAGTACGATGTTCCACGTGAAAAAGCACGTATCATCTGTGTAGAAGCTGCTCCAACAGCACTTCCTGGTTTCGATCCAGCATTAGTAGAGTACGCTGTAAAACAACTTGAGAAAAAAGGTGTAGAATTCCGCATCGGTACAGCAATTAAGGAAGCAACTGAAGAAGGTATTATCGTTGCCAACGGTGATGATGCTGAACTTCTTAAATCTGAAACTGTAGTTTGGGCTGCAGGTGTTCGTGGTAATGGTATTGTGGAAGAGTCTGGATTTGAAGCAATGCGCGGACGTATTAAAGTGGATGAGTACATGCACGCTCCGGGTCATGAAGATGTATTCATGGTTGGTGATGCAGCGTTAATCATCAACGAAGAGATTAACCGTCCATACCCACCAACAGCACAGATTGCAATTCAAGAAGGTTATAACATTGCACACAATTTAACTGTGTTAGTTCGCGGTAAAGGTGAAATGAAAAAGTTCGCATTTGATAATAAAGGATCTGTATGTTCATTAGGTCATGACGATGCAATGGGCGTTGTTATGGGTAAAAAGTTAACAGGTTGGAAAGCTTCATTCATGAAGAAAGTAATCGACAACCGTTACTTATTCTTACTAGGCGGACCTTTATTAGTTCTTAAAAAAGGTAAATTGAAGTTCTTTTAATATATAGTAGAAAAAGCAGAAACGGCTATGAGCTGTTTCTGCTTTTTTCGTATTGAAAATATAGTATAATATATAAAAAAGAAAGAATATTCTGTTCGTTTGATGGAGGAGGTTATATCATGGGGAAGCGAGGGAAAGTGTGGTTAGCTGTCAGTGGCTTAGTAGCTACAAAAGATGGGAGATGGCTATTCGTTAAGAAAAAATACGGTGGATTGAAAGGGCAATGGTCTTTACCTGCTGGTTTTGTTAATGAAGGTGAGACTGTTGATGAAGCTGTAAAACGTGAAATTTTGGAAGAAACAGGAATTGTTGCTCATGTAAAGGGGATTATTGGTATTCGCTCAGGTGTTATTCATAATGAAATTAGTGATAATATGATTATTTTTCTTCTAGAGCCAGAGGGAGAAGACATTATCGTACAGGAGAAAGAATTGTCGGAAGTAGCTTTTTTACATCCAGAAAATATTGCAGATGATCAAAATACTTCTGTACTCATCAAATATTTATTAGAAGGAAGAGCAGAGTCGCATTTTGAAATGGACAAAACATTAAATCCAGGAGAGCAATTTGGTTATACGGCTTATCATGTGTTTACGGCGTATGCGAAGGAGAGGGAGAAGAAGTGAGTATACCGGTACTACTTATTTCAATGATGTTGTTCTTTATTTTATTTTTTGGAATTGGATTTTTACTCAACATGATTTTGCGAGCTACGTGGGTAATGGTTATTGTGTATCCGATTATTTGTATGCTTATTATTAATAAAGCGAGTGTATGGGACTATTTTTCAAAGCCAAAAGAAACATTTTCTTCATTTGGGACGAGTGTATCGCATTTAGGACACGCAGATGTGTTTATTCTATCTACTGGATTAGTAGGTGCTGCTTTAGCAGGAATTATAATTAAAAAACTTCGGAAAAGTGGATATCAAATGTTTTAATCTCCAATCAATTTGGAGATTATTTTTTTGCATATTCCTTCATCGTATAGGGAATGATTAACGATGAAGGAGTGTGGAATATAAAAATGTTAAAACGATATTGTATTCGCATTATGATGACTTGTTTACTTGCATTCGCATTATGCGTAACATGGCAGGCTTTCACAGGAGTTTCTTTATTAGAGATTATAAAATCATATGAAGGAACAAGTGTAAAAGAAGTACATGCAGCAGAAATTGAGAAAAAAGTTGCTCCGAGTAAAGAAGTGATAAATGCTTTAGAACAGGCAAATGACTGGTCTAAATATCGTGTTATAGAAATGACTGCAACTGGTTATACATCAGGTATAGAGTCAACTGGAAAGAGGCCGGGGCATCCAGAGTATGGCATTACATATTCAGGTGTTAAAGCAAAAAGGGATTTATATTCCACAATCGCTGCTGACTTGCGCGTATTCCCGCTTGGGACAATTCTATTCGTGCCAGGTTACGGATATGGTGTTGTAGCTGATAAGGGCGGTGCTATAAAAGGAAATCGTCTCGATTTATATTATGATACGGTGAAAGATGTTTATAGCCAATGGGGTAAGAAAAAAGTAAATGTGTATATAGTGAAAATAGGAAATGGTAAGTTTTCGGAAGAAGAGTTAACGATGTTAAATCAAGACGAAACGATGCAAGTGTTTCGTGGGCAATATTTAAAACAAAGATAGTCTAGTGGTAATAACGCTAGACTTTTTTCTTGTCTTATTTCACCATAGGAGATAGCATCTTTATCCCGCTATTTGCCGGGCAGTAARACTCCCMCCTCAAAATTCAGCTGGAGCAAAGAAGTTAGGTGGGAGTCGGGCTCCCCGTAAAMGCCCGATTGGTGMGGGCTAATAATCAGTGGGGGATGAACAAAACCCCCACTGATTAAAGTTTCACCTTATATGAAATAATAGAATTTAGAATTGTCGCATTTTATCGAAAATAAAGTTATAATGGACGTAGAGAAATTTAGGGGGTCTGAACATGTTTCAAGTACAAAAAGAATTAGCAAGTCATGAAGCGGTAATTGTTGCCTTATTTGAAGAAGATAAAACGAGTAGCTTTGTACAAGAACTGGATAAAGCGTTTGAAGGACAATTACAAGTTTTATTAGAAGAAAAAGAACTTTCAACTAAGAAGAAAGCCATTTCAAAAGTACATAGCTTAGGAAAAACCAATGTTAAACGTTATTATTTTGTTGGTTTAGGTAAGAAAGAGTCATATACAACAGAAACGTTACGTGCAGCTCTTAGTAAAGCTTTTAAATCGTTACAATCAGCAAAAGTAAAAGACGCAGCAATCTTACTTGATTCTTTCGTAACAGAGAAATTAGATGCGATTGATGTAGCTCATATTGCAACGGAAGTATATTGCCTTGGTACATACGGATTACAAACATATAAAACGGATGAAAAAGAAAGAGTAGAGTTAGAAAAACTGATTGCTATTACAGCAGAAGATGCACAAGAAATTGAAGCAGCATTAACGGTAGGATACGTACATGGACGTGCAACGAATTCAGCTCGTACGCTTGTAAATATGCCGCCAAACGTATTAACAGCGACAAAGCTTGCTGAGTATGCAGTTGAATTAGCGGAAAAATACGATATGGATTATAAGGTTCTTGAGAAAGAAGAGATGGAAGAGCTTGGTATGGGTGCATTACTTGCAGTAAACCAAGGATCTACTGAACCGCCAAAAATGATCGCTCTTATTTATAAAGGAAAAGAAGAGTGGAAAGATGTAATTGGATTTGTTGGAAAAGGGATTACATATGATACTGGCGGCTATTCTTTAAAACCACGTGAAGGCATGGTTGGTATGAAAGGTGATATGGGCGGCGCTGCAGCTGTTCTTGGCGCGATGGAGATCATCGGTGAACTTCGCCCAGAGCAAAATGTAATTGCTGTTATTCCATCAACTGACAACGTTGTAAGTGGTACAGCATTTAAGCCAGATGACGTTATTACATCTATGAGCGGAAAAACAATTGAAGTATTAAATACAGATGCAGAAGGTCGCCTAGCGTTAGCTGACGGTATTACGTATGCGAAGAAACTTGGTGCAAATTACTTAGTTGATGTTGCAACATTAACAGGCGGTGTAATTGTTGCACTTGGAAATCATACAACAGGCGCGATGACAAATAATGAAGAATTGTTTGAACAAGTGTTAGAGGCTTCTATGGAAACGGATGAGCCAATTTGGCAATTGCCGATTTTTGAACGTGATAAAGAACGTGTCAAAAACAGTAAATTTGCTGATTTAAATAACTCACCAGGCCGTGAAGGACATGCGGTTATGGCTGGGACATTCCTTGGTGAATTTGCAGAAGAAACACCATGGGTACACTTAGACATCGCTGGAACATCTGAAACAACAGGTGCACATGATTTAGGACCATCTGGAGCAACAGGTGCAATGGTGCGTACACTTGCAACACTTGTTGAGCGTTTCGGAGAAGAATAAAGAATGAAAAAAAACTGTCTGGAAAGGTCATTACATACTGAACCTTTCCGGAACAGCTTTTTTTATTTTATAGGTATTCTATAAAGAAATCGTATATAACGTCCCATTTAAAGCGAATGAAGTACGCCCTGTTTCCTCAGAGACAACTAATATAAGTGAATCGTTTTTCTCTGATAAGCCAATCGCAGCCCTGTGACGTGTTCCTAGCTCAGGATTGATTTCTGTACTTTTTGTTAATGGAAGAATATTAGCTGCTGAGACAATATGATTATTTTTAATGAGAACGGCTCCGTCATGAAGAGGGTTCCCTGGATAAAAAATTGATTCAAGTAGTGGAGCGGTTAAGTGTGCGTTTAATGTTGTTCCAGTTTGAATGAAAGAATTAAGAGCGTCACTTCGTTCCACGATAATAAGAGCACCGTGTTTTCGAGCACTTAAATGTTGGACAGCTGTAGTGATGAAATGTGAACTTTCCGTATAAGGTGATAAATATGCTTGAATATAATATGTAGCTGCTAACGTCTGTACATTTGTTAACATATGATGAATATCTTCCATTTTACATAAAATACATTCATCTTCTTTATCGATTGCATGCTTCATGTTTGATAATTCTTTTTCAGCAATTTCAATCATCTGCTTTGTTTTTATTTTGAGCTCTTCTGACAAGCCCCATTCTTGCATAATCCTCATTCCCTTTGGTGGAGTATTTAACCATAGTGTATACAAATATTTATAGTAAAATCCTGTTAGATTATAAAAAATATTGAGATGCAGGTTGTTTTTTTCATATAATGAAGGTACGACAGGCGAGAGGAGATGGAAGTATGAATTGGAAACAAGAATTTAGTCGCTGGCTTTCATATGCAGAATTAGACACAGAATTAAAAGAACAGCTAGAAAACATGAAGCAAGATGAGAAGAAAATCGAGGATAGCTTTTATAAAAATCTAGAGTTCGGCACAGGTGGTATGCGTGGTGAACTTGGTGCTGGTACGAACCGTTTAAATGTATATACAGTTCGTAAAGCAACAAAAGGATTAGCTAGGTTTATTGAAAAATTAGGTGAAGAAGCGAAAAAACGTGGTGTTGTTGTCGCGTATGATTCTCGTCATAAATCACCTGAATTCGCAATGGAAGTAGCTGCTACACTTGGTGCGCAAGGTATTACAACATATGTATTTGAAAGCTTGCGTCCAACACCAGTGCTTTCTTTCGCAGTTCGTCATTTACATACAGTAAGTGGAATCGTTCTTACGGCAAGCCATAATCCGCCCGAATATAACGGTTATAAAGTATATGGTGAAGATGGTGGGCAGTTGCCTCCAAAAGAAGCTGATGAGTTAATTAGTTACGTAAATGCAGTAGAAAATGAATTAACAGTTGAAGTTGCTGATGTTGAGCAATTAAAAGCTGACGGTCTATTACATATAATTGGACAAGAAGTAGATGATGCATATGCGGCAGAATTGAACAATGTCATTATTAATAAAGAGATGGTGAAAGAAGTAGGAAAAGATTTGAAAATCGTCTTTACACCATTACATGGAACGTCAAATATTTCGGTACGCCGTGGTTTAGAAGAAGTTGGATTTACAGATGTAACAGTTGTAAAAGAGCAAGAGTTACCAGATCCAAACTTCTCTACAGTAAAATCACCAAACCCAGAAGAGCATGCAGCGTTTGAGTATGCAATTCGCGACGGTGAAAAAGTAGGCGCTGATGTGTTAATCGCAACAGATCCTGATGCAGACCGTCTAGGGGTAGCAGTTCGCAATCATGATGGTGAGTTCCAAGTGTTAACTGGTAACCAAACA
Source organism: Bacillus sp. P4_D3 (assembly GCF_056401855.1). Classification (NCBI taxonomy): domain Bacteria; kingdom Bacillati; phylum Bacillota; class Bacilli; order Caryophanales; family Bacillaceae; genus Bacillus; species Bacillus sp. P4_D3. The sequence goes on along the minus strand of NZ_JBFUIN010000027.1, from coordinate 12,948 downwards.
GGTGCGTTAATGCTTGATTACTTATTATCACAAAAGAAGGAAAATGGAACGCTTCCAGAAAACGGTGTTGTTTTAAAAACAATCGTAACGTCTGAAATTGGCCGTACAATCGCAAAAGCATACGGTTTAGATACAGTTGATACGTTAACTGGATTTAAATTTATCGGTGAAAAAATTAGACAGTATGAAGAAAGTGGACAATATGAATTCCAATTCGGTTATGAGGAAAGCTATGGTTATTTAATCCGTCCATTCTGCCGTGATAAAGATGCGGTGCAATCAGTCCTATTTGCATGTGAAGTAGCTGCGTACTACAAATCACAAGGTAAAACGTTATATGATGGTCTGTTAGAAGTATTTAAGAAGTATGGGTTCTTCCGTGAGGATCTTGTATCGTTAACGTTAAAAGGAAAAGATGGTGCCGAACAGATTCAAAAGATGATGGCAACATTCCGCGGGAATCCTCCGAAAGAAGTAGCTGGTTTAACAGTCGTTGCAGTTGAGGATTATAAGGAAAGCATCATTACAACGTTACAAGATGGAAATAAGGAAGAGATTCACTTACCGAAATCAAATGTGTTAAAATATCAATTAGAAGATGGTTCTTGGTTCTGCTTACGTCCATCTGGAACAGAGCCGAAAATTAAATTCTACTTTGGTGTACAAGATGATTCCTTACAAAATAGTGAACAAAAGTTACTTACTATTAAAGAAGATATTATGAATCGTTTATAATAGAGTAGAGTGATACTGATAGGAAAAGGGGAGAACGGCCTCCTCTTTTCTTGTAGTTTTGTTTGATGTAGAGGATTATTACGAGCGAGTGTTATAAATTTGCACTTTACTAAGAGAATTAGAATGAAAAGCGAGGGTATTTGTCATGAAAAAAGTGAGAAAAGCAATTATTCCGGCAGCGGGATTAGGAACACGCTTTTTACCAGCAACGAAAGCAATGCCAAAAGAAATGCTTCCAATTGTAGATAAACCAACAATTCAATACATCGTAGAAGAAGCAGTAAAATCAGGCATCGAAGATATTATTATCGTTACTGGTAAAGGAAAGCGCTCTATCGAAGATCATTTTGATAACGCATTTGAATTAGAGCAAAACTTATTAGAGAAGAAAAAGTATGAGTTACTTGAAAAAGTACAAGCTTCTTCTAAAATGGTAGATATCCATTACATTCGTCAAAAAGAACCAAAAGGATTAGGACATGCTGTTTGGTGCGCACGTAAATTCATTGGTGATGAGCCGTTTGCAGTATTATTAGGCGATGATATCGTTCAAGCTGAAAAACCATGTTTACGTCAATTAATGGACGAGTATGACAAAACACTTTCTTCTGTTATTGGTGTACAAACTGTTCCTGAAGCAGAAACACATCGCTACGGAATTATTGATCCGTTAGAGCAAGAGGGACGTCGTTATCAAGTTCGTCAATTCGTTGAAAAACCAACGAAAGGTACTGCGCCTTCAAACTTAGCGATTATGGGACGTTACATTTTAACTCCTGAAATCTTTATGTTCTTGGAACAGCAACAAGCTGGAGCGGGTGGCGAAATTCAGTTAACGGATGCAATTCAAAGCTTAAATGAAATTCAACGTGTATTTGCTTACGACTTCGAAGGAAAGCGTTATGACGTTGGTGAAAAATTAGGATTTGTTCAAACAACAATTGAAATGGCATTGCAACACCCAGAATTACGTGATGATATGCTAGTAATGATGAAGAAAATTTTAGAAGAGCAAATGAAGCAAGAGTCTTAATTTATAGGTTTTAATTTATAGGTTTTAATTTAGTGGTATAATCCCCTGTTAGATTTGCAGTAGAGACATGTAATTTACTGTGTAATCTAAAAAGGGGATTTTTTATGAGAAAAAGACACTCTGGAAAGAGTGTCTTTAATTAGAACTTAAATTTTTATCGGTAGGCTTCAATTCATTAGCTTTTGATTTAATTTCATCAGTAATAGCGATATTAATATTTCCAGCTGCTTTTTTGTATTCCTGAATTAATGTATTAACGTTTTGGTTGAATGTGATTAAACTGCCACTTGGAGATTGGGCTTGTTCATTGAGAGCGGTAATAATACCATATATTTTTTTATATTCTTCATAGGTTTCTTTATACTTATTTGGCTGTTCTTTTGCAGCTTCAGAGACTAATTTTAAATCCGTTCCCATATTGCTGTAAAACGTATCTACAGTTGCAACCATCCCATCAATTTCTGTTCTCTTAGATCTAAGCGCATTATTGAAGTCATTTCTTTGATCAATCGCTTTTGACCATGTAGTTGAATACTCGGATAACACATAAGAAGCTGAATATCTAAAGGTTTCTATATCATTATAAAAAGATGCCGCAGCAATTAAGTAATCAGCTTCTTTTTTCTTTTGGGCTTGAGTAGCTTGATATTCTTCCTCCATATTCGTTACTTTTGTTATCGTAAAGAGAAGGATGATGATTGATATAACTGATGTAAGAAAGAGTATTATAGATATTAATAAAGATTTTTTTGCTGGTAATTTTCGTACTTTCTTAATTAATCCAATAACAATAAAGATTAAAGCTGCGCATAGACTAATTATAGTAAGTATTAAAAAGAAAAATGCTAGACCGTTTCCAAAGGTATATGGCATTCCTAACTCGCTATTTCCATATAATTTGTAACTGATGCTCATACCTAGTATGAAAAATAAAGATAGTACTCCGACACTTATTTTAATAAGTGTATTTTTTGATAGATTCACTGATTTTCCTCCAAAATATTGTTTTAATTAGATGTGCAAAATGTAAGATTTGCTGAATTATCATAACAAAATTTATTTCTAATATGTGTCGTATATTGTCGAAAATAAAAAAGAGTTATCTCAATATAATGAGATAACTCTTTTTTATTATGAAATCGTCGAATGAGAATGCTGATAAGCCGAACGACGTACAGCATAGTATATGCGAGGTGCGATAATAGCGCCGATAATTGTAAACGCAATATCTTTTACTGCAAACCACATCATAATCATCCAGGCAGCTTTATAACTCATATTACCACCCATGAAAATATTGACTGCCCCGTACATATAAGTAGTACCGATAATATAGGTTAAAATGATTCCGACGAAAGAAGCAATTGCAAAGTTGCTGAATGTTGGTCGTTCTTTTTGTTCTACTAGTTTTCCTGATACGTAAGCAACGATAATAAATGCGATAATAAAACCACCAGTAGGATCTAAAAGTGCCCCGAATCCAGCTTTGAAGTTAGCGAAGATTGGCGCACCCGCTACTCCAACAAGCATGTAAACAGTCATTGATAATGCCCCAAGTCTACTCCCAAGAAGAAGACCTGCTAAAATTGCGAAAAATGGTTGCATAGATAACGGGACGCCCGCTATTTGTAGGAATGGTGCCCACGATACAATATTTGCACCAATAGCCATAAGAGCGACGAACATGGCAGCTAATGCTAAATCTAAAACATGAAGCTTCTTCATAATGTTAACCTCCAGTTGTGTTTAGGTTAACATTATCGTAGCGAAAATATTTACTTGTTGTCAATCAAAATATTTTGATAAGAAGGCTTTAAATAGTCTCTAAGCAATGTGTATGGAATACGAAATTGCGGGATTCCGCTTGAATAAGGAGCAATTTCATATAAAGGGAAATAAATCACAAGATTATCCGGTTCTAAAAAGTAGTGAAACTTTTTAGTGCTCGTTACCTTTTCGGCTGCGTCAGGGAAATAAATGCTTTCATTTTGTTTAATTTGTCTTACAATCTCTGTGCGAATTATTTCTTTATATTTATCCTCTTGTTGAAATAAATCGTCTAAGTGTAATAATTTTTTTTCGTTTAAATCAAATGTATTTGCCTTCCACGTATAAAGTCCGTGCGCTCCGCCTGTATATTGATAGTAATTCACATATAGACTTAGGAAAGGTGGTTTGTTTAAAGCTACTTTATAGTCAACATTTGCAACGTATGGATGAAAAGGTGTGCTAGATCCTTCTGTTTCTTTATAATATTTCTTCGCTTCTTTTTCTAATTTACTTTTAAATGTAGCAGTAGAGTTTTTGTAATAGGAATTTAGCTTATTTTGAAATTTTGAATCAGAAAAGTTGTGAAAGGAAGGCCTATTAATTTGATATTCTATATAAGGTTTCTTACCTTTTTGTGTTACAGTCTTAACATTGATTGTCAGGTTGGATGCTTTGGCTGCTATTGCACAATTTGGTACAATAGTCAGGAAGGAGAACATAAGCAATAGTATACAAAATTTCTGTTTCATTTAGGTGAAACCTCCTTATATAAGTGTTATAGGTAGTTTGAAATTAAACAGGTAAAATTATACATTTGATTTAAAGTGAGAGAGGTTGAAAACGATATGTCAAAAACTTTAATGGATTCGCTTGGAATTGAGTTGTTAGAAATGACAGAGGATAAAGTAGTTGCTACAATGCCTGTTGATGAACGTACGCATCAGCCGTTTGGATTTTTACATGGCGGTGCATCYGTTGCATTAGCAGAAACTGTGGCAAGCGTTGGTTCATACAATTTAATTGATCAAGAGAAATGTATTTGTTTTGGATTAGAAATTAATGCAAATCATATTCGCTCAAAGCAAGATGGAATTGTAACAGCAATCGGAACACCGATACATAGAGGACAATCGACAATGGTTTGGGATATTCGCATCATTGATGAAAATGATGATTTACTATGCATATCAAGATGTACAGTAGCAATTAAAGAAAAACGTGAAAAATAGAAAAGAGGCGGCTCTTATGAGCTGCCTCTTTTTTATCCCGCATTAACGGGCAGTAAAACGCCCACCTCAAAATTCGGCTGGAGCAAAGAAGTTAGGTGGGAGATTAACTGCCCGTAAACGCCCGATTGGTTCAACTAATAATCAGCGGGGGATGAACAAAACCCCCACTGATTAAAGTTTCACTTTATAATTAGAACTGGATTTTTTTCTCTAAGAAACCTTTTAGTTCGCTAATTGGCATACGAACTTGTTCCATAGTGTCACGGTCACGTACTGTAACAGCTTTGTCTTCAACAGAGTCGAAGTCGTATGTGATACAGAATGGTGTACCGATTTCGTCTTGACGACGGTAACGTTTACCGATAGAACCAGTTTCATCAAAGTCTACCACGAAGTCTTTAGCTAGTTCTGCGAATACTTCAGTAGCACCTTCAGATAGCTTTTTAGATAATGGTAAGATAGCTGCTTTATATGGTGCTAAAGCAGGGTGGAAACGAAGAACTGTACGAGAATCGTTTTCTAATTGCTCTTCTTCATATGCATCACATAAGAATGCTAATGTTACACGGTCTGCACCTAGAGATGGCTCGATGCAGTATGGCACGTAACGCTCATTCGTTTGTGGATCGATATAGTTAAAGTCTTCGTTAGAGTGTTCCATATGACGTTTTAAATCGAAGTCTGTACGAGATGCAACGCCCCATAGTTCGCCCCAACCGAATGGGAATCTGAATTCAATATCAGTTGTTGCGTTACTGTAGTGAGATAATTCGTCTTCACCGTGGTCACGAAGACGCATGCTTTCTTCAGTCATACCAAGTGAAAGTAACCAGTTTTTACAAGTTTCACGCCAGAATGCGAACCACTCTAAATCTTCACCAGGCTTACAGAAGAATTCAAGTTCCATTTGTTCGAATTCACGTGTACGGAATGTGAAGTTACCAGGTGTGATTTCGTTACGGAAACTTTTACCGATTTGGCCGATACCAAATGGAAGTTTCTTACGCATAGAGCGTTGTACGTTTTTAAAGTTTACGAAAATACCTTGTGCTGTTTCAGGACGAAGGAAGATTTCGTTTGTGCTAGACTCTGTAACACCTTGGAAAGTTTTGAACATTAAGTTGAACTGACGGATTTCCGTGAATTCTTGGCTACCGCAATCTGGGCATTTTACTTCATGTTCTTTCATTAAGTCAGCCATTTGGTCGAAAGTAAGACCGTCAACGACCATTTCGATGCCTTTTGCGTCTAATGCATCTTCAATTAATTTGTCAGCACGGTGACGAGCTTTACATTTTTTACAGTCGATCATTGGATCATTAAAGTTACCAACGTGACCAGAAGCGATCCAAGTTTTTGGGTTCATTAAAATAGCAGCATCTAAACCAACGTTGTATGGAGATTCTTGAATGAACTTTTTCCACCAAGCTTTTTTAACGTTATTTTTTAATTCGATTCCAAGTGGACCGTAATCCCATGTGTTTGCAAGACCACCGTAAATTTCAGAACCAGGGAAAACGAAACCGCGATGTTTTGCTAAGTTTACAACTTGTTCCATTGAATACATAATAAAATCCTCCTTTTGAAAGTTAACGTATTTGCGATGACGTGATGGGTACTTTGGAAGCGAGCAATATATGCTTTAAAAAACATAAAAAAACGCTCATCCCAAGGCTTAATCGCCTAGGGACGAGCGTTTGCCCGCGGTTCCACCCTAGTTGATACACAAAATGTGCATCCACTTTATCACGTATTGCTCGAGACTGCCGTTTCCTCGCAGCTTCAGGCTTTCACTATCCCTGAATCGCTTTTTATGCAAGTACTTATAAGTCCGTCATCGCTACTTATATTAATAATAATGAACATATTCTAACACGTTCTTTTTTAAATCTCAATAGAGGAACGTGCCTATCTAGGATAGAGTCTCGCCTATTTTTTCGTTATTTATTCCGTAATTTTGCTTAATATGCTTAATTGCTTCGCGTCTGCTTAGTGGAGCAAGCTCGTTAGTTTGAACGTATTCCCAAACTACATCTGGCTTTGTTTTTGCATATTCGCGAAGGACCCAGCCGATTGCTTTTTGAATGAAAAATTCTTTTGAAGAATGTAGTTGTCCGATAATCCAGAAAAGGAGTTCTTCATCCATTTTTTGTTTATATTTCAGTTGGAATAAAATAGCGGCACGCTGTAACCATATGTTTTCTGATGCAATCCATTTTGGAATATATGCAGAAATTAATTCTGGRTGTTTTAAAAAGATGGCACCTAAAAATGTAGGGACGATGCTATCAACAGAGTCCCACCAAGATTTTGTGACAATAAGTTCTTCTAGAAATGGGATATGAGTTTCGTTTATGTGCTTTTTATATTTTTGCATGATATCGAGTGCGGCAGCTTGAAATTCACGTTCTGGTAAGTCCCAAAGCTCACGTATGATAATTTGGAAGTCCTTTTTATCTGGGAGCGTATGTATTTGAATGACGTCTTTCAATAATTGTCTTCTCTCGGGAGTTTGAATACCGAGAAACGGGAAGTGATTTTTCATATAACGTGCCATCGGTTCTGCTTTTTCGGGATTTTGATGAGCTGTAAAATGCTCTTGTAATGCCTTTACAAATGGATGCATAGGTATGTGCTCCTCTCTTATTATCTTTCTCATATTATTATACAAAGAGTTTGGGTGAATTTTAAAACATAACTTGCAATGTAATGAAATATGTTGAGAAGAGAGAGGAGAGGATAAGATGGAAGATCAAAGCGTACTAGCAGGTTTCTTTGCTCTTAGTTTTGCGTTTATTCTTGTTATAATAATTTGGGCAATTATTTCGTATTTGTTAACGGCTTTTGCACTTTATACGATGGCGAAAAATGATGGTGCAACTGATGGTGTTCTTGCTTTTATTCCGTTTATAAATAGTAAGACATGGGGCGATTTAGCGAAAGATAAATTACCAGATTTCTTGAAAGAAGAGGCAGGGTGGAAAGTATTTGGCATATATGTCGGATGTTTCATTTTTAATTTCGTACCAATTATAAGTTTGCTAGCAACAGCCGTATCGATTGTGCTGTCTATTTATCTCATCTACGCTATTTTGGATAGATACGGAACGAATTCCATACTATTTACGATCATTCATACAATCACGTTTTCGGTTTTCTTGCCGATTCATTTGTTCATTATTCGGAATGAGCCGGTAAGGTATAAAGAGTAGGCGTATCAAAGTTGTCGAGCGGTCGATATATTTGGTTCTATAATAATTCGGATATGCTGAAAAAAGAACGAAAGCGCCCTGCTAAGCGGGGCGCTTTTTTCTACTACATAAGATAGCGTAAGTAAATGTAAATGTGAGAAATGATTAATGAAACGATCATAATTGGGAAGCCGACTTTAAGGAATTCCATGTAGCTGAATTTATGTCCTTCACGACTTGCGATTCCGGCTACGATTACGTTAGCAGAAGCCCCGATTAATGTTCCGTTTCCACCTAGGCAAGCACCTAATGCTAATGCCCACCATAGTACATCGACTTGTGCGTCAGAAGGTGATAAACCTAGCCCAACTGCCATATCGTTAATAAGCGGAATCATTGTTGCAACGAATGGAATGTTATCGATTGTTGCAGAGGCGATACCAGATACCCATAGAATAAGGATAGATGCTTGAGAAATATCTCCGCCTGTTATTCCAATTACTTTTTGAGCTAACGTTTTGATAAGACCGATATCGATAAGTCCTCCAACGAGTACGAATAGTCCCGCGAAGAAGAAGATTGTTACCCATTCTACACTTGCGAATACCTCTTCAATTTCATGTTCTTTCACACCGATTAACATAAGGACAGTAGCACCAGTTAAGGCGATGATAGCTGCATCAATATGGAAGATGGAATGAGTCATGAAACCTAAAATAGTAAGTCCAAGTACTGTTAAAGATTTTTTCATTAATACTGGATCTTTAATGTATTGTTTTTCATCTAAGCTCATTAGCTTTTTAATTTGTACAGGATCAGCAATTAATTGCTTACGGTACATGAAGTAAAGCATTGTTGCTGTAACAGCAATAATGATGATTACGATAGGTGCTAAGTTGAATAAGAAAGCATTGAAGTCTAAATGTTTATTAGCAGAACCAATCATAATATTTGGCGGATCACCAATTAATGTTGCTGTTCCTCCGATGTTTGAAAAAATAATTTCAGAAAGTAAATATGGAACAGGATTTACTTGCAAGATGCGCGTAATAGATAAAGTAACTGGAACAACAAGAAGTACGGTTGTAACGTTATCTAAAAATGCGGAGCCAAGCGCGGTAAGTAAGGAAAGTGAAATTAAAATTTTAATTGGATTTCCTTGTGCTCCTTTTGCGGCTTTAATGGCAACGTATTGGAAGACACCTGACTTACTTGTAATGTTTACCAGTATCATCATACCGATGAGTAATGTAATTGTTCCCCATTCAATATGTTTCGTAAAGGCATTGTGTAAGTCAACGACCCCGGCAATTACCATGAATGCTGCACCAAGAAGTGCGATGACAGCGCGGTTAATTTTTTCAGAAATAATAATGGCATATGTAATTAAAAAGACTGCGATAGCGAAATAATACTGCCAGTTTGCGAGTTCTTGCGTTGTTTCGTGCAAAACTCTCATCTCCTTTCATTCACTTTTCTTAGTGTGTCAAAAAATTAACTAGATGAAACACACATAACGTCATTATAAAGTAGAAAAATGGCGGATGTAAATGAAAGGGTTTATTTTGTCATATTTTCTGCATAGGTCATTTTTTCTTATTTTTAAAAATATTTGTGGGCATTTGACATATATATAAGATACATCCAATCTGAATATTTAAAATCGAATCAGCATTCGAGCTTGTTCGTGTAGGAGTGTCAAATAGAAAGGAATGACAAAGATGATAAGGAAGGGATCGTATGGATGAACAACGATTTTTGTTTTTAGACTTTGAGTTTACGATGCCCCAGCATAGAAAAAAGCCAAAAGGTTTTTTCCCAGAAATTATTGAGGTCGGACTCGTTTCAGTTGTTGGTTGTAAGGTGGAAGATACGTATTCATCGCATATTAGACCGAAAACATTTCCGTCTTTAACGGATCGATGTAAAAAATTTTTAGGAATTAAACAGGAAGTAGTGGACAAAGGAATTTCTTTTCATGAACTTGTTGAGAAACTTGCAGAATATGAAAAGAGTTGTAAACCGACAATTGTAACGTGGGGAAATATGGATATGAAAGTCTTAAAGCATAATTGCGAAATGGCGGGAGTAGAATTTCCATTCTTTGGACAGTGTCGTGATTTATCGCTTGAGTATAAGAAGTTTTTTGGAGAGAGAAATCAAACAGGGCTGTGGAAAGCAATTGAGGCGTATGGGAAAGCAGGAACAGGAAAGCATCATTGTGCGCTTGATGATGCGATGACGACATATAATATTTTTAAGTTAGTAGAAAAAGATAAAGAGTATTTAGTCAAACCAGCACCTCCAACATTAGGGGAACTTGTTGATTTTTCGAAAGTGTTAAAGAAAGTGAGTACACAGTAACGACCAAATTGCAAAACATGTAATTTGGTCGTTTTGTTTTTTAAAGTTTGTAATCTTGCTTCAATTGCTGAAGTGTTTCTAGACTACGCCCCGCAAAAGGTGAATCATCTTCAGAAAATGAATTCATTTGAGTTTCTAATGCTAATTTTAGTGACTCTGTATAATCCGGAATTGCTCCTTCATATTTCTTCACCATTTGCTCTGGAATGTTCGTCTGTTCACGAAAAGCTAAAGCACGTCTTTCGTGGAAGAATGGTACTTCAGCTTGTTTTACATTATGTAAATCCCCTTGCACTGGATGTTTTAAAACAGCTAATACTTTTACGACGTAACTGCCAGGACGGCTATTTGTAATTTCGCCGATGTATTTTCCAGTTTTATAAATACCAGTAACGATTTCACCAATTTCAAATGTTTCTCTCATATTTTTCACCTCAAGTTTATAGTAAGGAAAGTGCGCGAAGGAGTCAAAGAAATCATTCGCTTTCGGAACGCCCCCTTGAGAATATGACAGGCTTCAATTATAATTTAAGATGATAAAACAGAAAATTCTGATGTTTATTCTTACTATAAATTCCCCGATAAGGAGTGTTTCATATGATGCCTTTATATTTTCCTGAAGATAAAACGGAGTATATTATTCCAGGTATTGTTTGCGTTCTATTTATCATCGGTGCGGTTGCTACGTGGCGTATGTTTATTCGTGTATCAAAACGAGAAGCAGAGCGATTACAGAAAGTAGRAGAAAAGCTTTTAGCTGAAAAGAAACAGTAATTCATTTTTGCATGTTTCCCTCTATGCTCGGACAATCTAAGGGCAGAAAGTATTTTGGAGGGAATTGAATGAAAAGACGGCTTTTTTTCAGTTGTTGTTTATTATTTCTAATGGTGGGTTGTGACCAAGGGAAGCCGAAAGAAATTGATGTGAAATTACATAATGCTTCAGGTGATGAAGTTGGGACTGCAAAAGTAACTCAGCAAACAAGTGGAGTGAAAATTACGATTAAAGCGGAAGGCTTTACACCAGGATCACACGGGATACATGTACATGAAATCGGAGAATGTAAAGCGCCACGTTTCGAATCATCTGGGAATCATTTTAATCCGGATAATAAAGAACATGGGCTCTTGAATCCGAAAGGTGCGGAAAATGGTGATTTACCGAACGTAGTTGCAGACGGTTCGGGAAAGATTAAAGCAGAAATCGATGCTCCGCATATAACGCTTGAAGAAGGAAAAACGACGATTCATAGAAAAGATGGAGCGTCTATTATTATTACAGAAAACGCTGATGATGGTATGACACAACCAGCAGGTAAATCTGGTGGCCGAATCGCTTGCGGTGTTATTGTTAAAAAAGCGTCGGATACGAAGAAAAAATAGAATCTACCGCGAATGGTAGATTTTGTTCTAAAACCACATGATGGTAAGTGGAATTATATAGATTTACCGAAAAAAGGAGGTTGTCCCAAAATCATTTTGGGATAGCCTCCTTTTTTGTTATGAGAATGTATGGTGTAGTCTGTTTAAAATTTCTTCTAAAACAGATCTAGGACAGCCAATGTTAATTCGGATATGGGCTTCGCCACCTGTTCCATATTTCTCACCAGGCTCAATAATGATTTTACCTTTCTCTTCAAGCAATGCTGTTCGTTCATCTTGAGAAAGGTCCAAGTGGGAACAATCAATCCACAGTAAAAAACTACCTTCTGGTTTAATTACAGAAAGAGCTGGTATGTGATTTTGAATATACTCACAAGCAAATTGAGCGTTATCTTCAACGTACAATCGAATTTCATTTAGCCAATCATTACATTCTGTATAGGCACTTTGCATTGCTGTATAAGCAAATGTATTTAATCCGTGGAATCCTTGTCTATATTGGATAGACATAAAGACATTACGGAGATTTTCATTCGGAATAATAATGATCGATGCTTGTAATCCAGCGATATTAAATGTTTTGCTCGGAGCCATACAAGTAATAGTGCGTGCTGCTAATTCTTCAGATAAAGAAGCAAACGGTATATGAGTATGGCCTCTATAAATAATATCGGCGTGAATTTCATCCGCGACAACGGTTACATTATATTGCGTACATAACGTACCGAGTTTTATTAGCTCCTCTTTCGTCCAAATGCGTCCGATAGGATTGTGAGGGCTGCAAAGGAGCATTAGTTTTACACCTTGTTTAAATTGAGTTTCTAGATGCTCGAAGTCTATCTTATATATGCCATTTTGTTTAAACAAGGGACTCTCACATAATTGTCTATTATTTGTTTTGACCATTTCAAAAAATGGTGGATAAATAGGAGGTTGTACGAGTACGGCTTCTCCTTCTTTCGTTATAGCTTGTATGCTCGTACTAAGAGCTGGAACGATACCTGCGCTAAATACAATCCATTCTTTTTGTATTTCCCAATTGTATTGGCTTTTCGTCCAATTACAAATGATATCACCAATATTTTCAGGAGGAAGTGTATAGCCGAAAATAGGATGTTCTGTGCGTTTTTGTAATGCAGTTTGAATTGGTTTTGGTACTTCAAAATCCATATCTGCAATCCAAGCGTGGATGAGCTCTTCATTTTTATATGTATCCCATTTWGTACTATGTGTTCCGCGACGAT
>NZ_JBFUIN010000026.1:0-26312 GCF_056401855.1 Bacillus sp. P4_D3 | reverse complement strand
CCATTCAGATTAATTATACTTATGAAAAACAGATGTTTTTATGAACATATTGAATTTTAAGAAAAAAGTCAATTATTTATTTTTTAATACCGTTAATACCCGATTTCAACTCATCTTATAAAGATATCCATACAAATAGAACATTCGATATTTTCTGTTTTTATGTTGACGCTTACATCTATTTTTAGTTATTATAACTTAATAACGTCTATTTTGCGACAATTCTAAAAATACAAACATACATAATGAGGAGGCAGTTTATGAAAAGAGAAATACCTTTTGGCATAGCAATAATCCCTATTATCATTACAGTTGCAGTTATGATGGTTACAATTGTTGTATTAGAACAAAGCCCTCACGTCCCACTTATTATCGGTACAACCGTTGCTTCTATCGTCGCTTGGCGATACGGTTACAAATGGAATGACATTGAAGAATCGATGTATAAAGGAATTCGCCTTGCATTACCCGCTATCGTTATCATTATTCTTGTAGGTTTAACGATCGGTGCTTGGATTGGCGGCGGAATCGTCGCAACTATGATTTATTACGGCTTAAAACTTTTAACTCCATCACTATTTTTAGTTTCAATTACAATTATTTGTTCTATCGTTGCATTAGCTATCGGTAGCTCTTGGTCTACAATGGGAACAATTGGTGTTGCTGGAATGGGAATTGGCCTAAGTATGGGAATCCCAGCTCCAATGGTTGCTGGTGCCATTATTTCAGGCTCTTATTTTGGCGATAAAATGTCACCGCTTTCAGACACAACAAACTTAGCCGCAGGATTAACAAATACAGATTTATTCGTACATATTCGTCATATGTTATTTACTACAATTCCAGGTTTAATTATTACTCTTATCGTCTATGCTTTATTAGGAAGAAGCTTCGGTGATAACAATATTGATGCAAAAAGCATCGATCAAACGTTACAAGTATTGCAACAAAACTTTGTTATCTCGCCTTTCCTATTAATCATACCCGTAGTCGTTATGGTATTGGTCGCTAAAAAAGTACCAGCTATACCAGCTATTCTCGTAGGTATTATTTTAGGATTTTTATCACAAGTCTTTATTCAAGGTGGTTCTGTCTCAGCATCTGTCGGTGCACTCCAAACTGGATTTGTCATAGACACTGGAAACAAGCTAGTAGACGAACTATTTAACCGCGGTGGCTTAGATTCGATGATGAATACAGTCTCTATGACAATTGTCGCTATGACTTTCGGAGGAGTACTAGAACATACTGGCATTCTTCGCTCAATTGTAAATCAAATTTTAAAATTAGCGACATCATCAAAAGGACTTATCGCTTCTACTATCGCATCTTGCTTTGCAACGAATCTTACTTGCTCTGAACAATATATTTCGATTGTTGTTCCTTCAAGAATGTATGCAAATGCGTACACAGAAAAAGGACTACATTCTAAAAACTTATCCAGAGCATTAGAAGATGGTGGAACATTAACTTCTGTTTTCGTACCTTGGAATACATGTGGTGTATTTATACTCGCAACACTTGGAGTAGGCGCATTCGAATATGCTCCTTATGCTATATTGAATTTCATCGTACCTATTATTTCAATCATTTATGGTATAACTGGCTTCACAATTACGAAGCTATCGGATATTGAAAAAGCAGACCTATTGAAAAAACAAAAAGCGCAACTAGAAGCTTAAAATTTTTGAAACGAATACAATGGTAAATTCAGCTCATATATTGCACGAGGGCGCCCTTGTTGATAGGGCATTTCCTCGCCGCAAATATTGGCATACCTGTAATCAACTAATTTCTTTAACAGCCTTTCCGTCGATCGCCGAGTCACTTGTAAGTATTCAGAAAGATCGGCCGCTGTAAATTTCAATGATGGATGCGACTGACTAAATTGAATAATTTTTGACAGGTTTGCAGGACTAAGCTTCGTTTCCTTCGCTATTTTCATTAATTCAGGATTATCGTTTTTTAAACTTTGTACTCTCTGTTCTTTCGGGAACGGACCAAATAATTCTTTATCACTTGTTAGTATATAAAAGCGGTGCTCTATCGGATTATTTTTTGCGAAACCTTGAGCGATTTTTGCATTTTGTTCCGCTTCATTTACTGTTTTTCCGTAACCAAATCCAATAGATACCGCTCCTTCTATATTCGTAAATAAACGATCTATTGTATTTGTTTTTGTACTCGATTCGATATCACCACGAGTTGTATACAAAATAAAAGTCATTTCATCAACTTGTTTAAATGAACCACGTAATTCTTTTGAAATTACATTTAATTTTTCAAGCGAGCTTTCTTGTAACTCTATAAAGGATATAATACAAGCACCAACAGTAGCTGAATGGCTTTTTGCTAACTCAGCTTTTATTTTTGCATCTTTTAACCCGTGTATAATTGATTGCGTCGGGTCTATCATACGCTCTGAAGGAATACCTATTTTTTGAAGTTCGTCGTAGACAGCGTGAATACTAGTTAAAGCTAAATCGACCTCTCCAGATTGATATTTAGCTAAATGAAAATCAATGATGCTCTTAATTTCATCATTACTCCATAACATATTTTCATAATCCATCACTTGCGGCGTTTCTTTCAGACCGATATCATGGAACACATTTGTAATAAACGAACGATCTACTAAATCAATTGAAATTTTATGAGGTTGGATACTTTGATGATATATTATAGAAAGGAGTGAAGATGCGACAGTTGTCTCGTCTTGCTGTAAGTACGTACTTGGAATTCGCAATTGTTCTCTTATTTCTTTTGCCATATAATAAGGTAGGGCACCTGAGAAAAAGATAGCATCACAAGGTTTTAAACGCTTTAATATTTCAGAAGATTCTGCCGGGTGAAGGTAAATATATGGATCAATCTCTATTTCTTCTAGTTTATGAGCAATAGGTAAAAGATTCTCCATAAACTCTTTTGAACCGACAACTGCAATTTTTATCATCATTTTCTCTAACTCCTTATCATTAATTAACGACTATTTAACGTCAACTATATCAAATGTACAAAACCATTGTAAACAGGAAGGGGTCTTTATTCAATGAAAATTACAGCTATTCATCTTTACGCAATTCGTTTACCGCTTCGCGATCCGTTTGTTATTAGTTATGGTTCTTATTCTGATATGCCTTCTATTATCGTCAAAATGGAAACAGATGACGGCATTATCGGTTACGGTGAAGGCGTTGCTGATGATCACGTTACAGGTGAATCATGGGAAAGTACTTTCCATGTTTTAAAACATACACTAGCTCCTGCTCTTATCGGACAAAACCCAATGAATATCGAGAAAATACACGATATGATGGACAATACAATTTACGGTATTCCTACTGCGAAAGCTGCGATTGATATCGCTTGTTTTGATATACTGGGTAAAAAATTAAATCAACCTGTATATCAATTAATTGGCGGACGCTACCATGAAGAATTTCCTGTCACTCACGTCTTAAGTATTGCAGGTCCCGAAAATATGGCTGAGGAAGCTGCCTCTATGATTAAGAAAGGTTACCAATCTTTCAAAATGAAAGTCGGCACGAATGTACAAGAAGATGTAAAACGAATTGAAGCTGTACGTGAATGTGTAGGAAATGATATCGCGATTCGCGTTGATGTAAACCAAGGCTGGAAAAATAGCGCAAACACATTAACAGCACTTCGTTCATTAGGTCACTTAAACATCGACTGGATTGAACAGCCTGTTGTAGCCGATGATATTGACGCAATGGCTCACATTCGTTCTAAAACAGATCTTCCTCTTATGATTGATGAAGGATTAAAAGGCTCTCGTGAAATGCGCCAAATTATTAAATTAGACGCAGCTGATAAAGTGAATATAAAACTAATGAAATGCGGCGGCATATATCCAGCTGTAAAACTCGCTCATCAAGCTGAAATGGCAGGCATTGAATGCCAAGTTGGATCCATGGTCGAATCATCTGTTGCCTCTTCCGCAGGATTCCATGTCGCTTTCTCAAAAAAAATCATTACTAGCGTCGAACTAACAGGACCATTAAAATTCACGAAAGACATCGGAAACTTACATTACGACGTACCATTTATTCGCTTAAACGAAAAACCAGGACTCGGCATTGAAATAAACGAAGATACATTACAAGAACTAACCGTCTTTCAAGACGTTGTACGCTAAAGGAGGACTAACACATGACGATTCTTTACGAAGGAACACTAAAACAAAACAACGATCCATTTCACGTTACATTACTATCTTTAGAACATATGGAACAAATTTTATCATTACAAAACGTTGTAGTTGAAGCGCTAGAAGATAAAGGTCGTTTACAACCACTCTCGCTAGAAGAATTTCAATACATTCTAGAAGGAAACGGAATGATGATCGGTGCCTTTATACAAAACGAGCTCATCGCATTTCGTGCCCTACTAGTCCCTCCTATCGACGATGAACATTTAGGGCTTGATATTGGTCTACCAGAAAGTCAGCTACACCGCGTCATCTATCAAGAAATCTCAAACGTTCATCCAAACTGCCGAGGAAATGGTATGCAAAAAATATTAGCCACAGTCATTATGGACGAATTACAAACAGAAGACAGCAAATACGATTACGTTTGCTGCACCGTTGCACCTTTTAACATTCCTAGTTTAAAAGATAAGTTCGCGCAAGGAATGGAAATTGCTGCGCTGAAGGAGAAGTATAGCGGTAGTATGCGGTATGTTTTTGTGAAGGAATTGCGTAAGGATAAAGAAAGAGATTGGACGGATGTTAAAGATATCCCGATGAGTGATGTTAGTGAAAAGCAAGCGTTACTTTCGGAGGGGTATCGTGGATATGAGATGGAGAAAATAGATGGGAATTTCGTTGTGAAGTTTGGACGATAGTTCCTACGCCCGAAAAAAAGGAGCTGTCTGCTGTGACATCTCCTTTTACTTTCTCCTCATTCAATAATTACCTGGTAAATGAGATTATATGAGCGATTTTTTGAATATATTGACCGCAACTCCAAATATATCAGCGATTTTTGAAATATATCGACTTACCGACAAATATTTACAATAATCGCAACCTATATAAAGCGCATTACTACACCGTCATCTTCCAACTCGATAACGCTAACCAGTTTTCCATTTCCTTATAATCAGGCATTATCTTCCCAACAAGACGCCAAAAAGATCGATCATGATTTAAATGAACCATATGACACATTTCATGAACAACTACATAGTCAATTACCTGCTGTGGTGCCATCGCTAGCTTCCAATTGAATGTTAGTTGTAGATTTGAATCACAAGTTCCCCACGTACGACTACTATCTGTAATACGAATAGAACGAGGCTTTGTTTTAAAGTTGCTTTGATGTGCTTTAATACTCTTTTCTACTAATGCCTTGCACTGTTTATAGTAAAAACGTTTTAAAGCTTGTTGTATTTTCTCATCCTTAAGCTCATTCACATAAATGTGTAGCTTATCCCCTTCAAAAACTGCATTGTCTTGCGTAATACTTGCATCTTGAGAAATCTGTATCGGATACGTACTCCCTAAATACAGAAAGCCCTCTCCTTGATCATAATCCTTTTCCTGTGGTCCAAGCGCTCGCTCCTGCATTTCCTTACGTGTTTTCTGAATCCAATCCCATTTCTCCTCTAGCAACTGGACTAAGTATTCAACAGGTGTCCCTTTCGGAGCTTGCACCTCAACATTTCCGTAAGAATCTACATAAAGACGCACCGACTTTTTCTTCTTATAAGTTATATGAAAATTAATTGTCTCACCTAAATATGTATGTACCATTTCATCACCTAACGTATTCGTTCATAATTATTTTTACAAATAAAAAAGAGCAGGATACAAACGTCCTACTCTACCTATTATATCATTTACTGCTTTATCATAAATGTTACAATGCTTATTTCTTATCCTCTATAGCTTACAGCTAATCCCTTTAAGAAATTCCTTGCGTATCTATCACCGCACTCTTTGTAATTCTTATGGCCTTCTTTTCTTAGTAGAGCGCTTAATTCCCCTTTTGTTACGATGACTCCTACGTCTTCTAATATATCAAGCATATCTTCACTTGTTAATGATAGTGCTATCTTCAATTTTTTTAGAACGAGATTATTAACACTTCCATTACTCTTTAAAGACATCKCTTGTCTATCCGATTGCCCTGGTTTTGGATCTTGTTTTCCTCTTTTAAAAGTAATAAAACCATTCAAAAATGACTCTAACATAACATTATTGCATTTTATTTCGTAATCATATTCAACTACATCAATATCATCAACTTCATCATAGTAACTGTTTTTTAATTTTGTCAGCATCTTTCGCACTTCTTCTTTTGTTACTTCAACGCCACCAAGTTTAAATATCTCCACCATATCTGTATCTTTTATATCCAGAGCATATCTTACTCGAATTAATATATCATTATTACTTATAGCCATTGTTTGTCCTCCTGAAATGTTGATTATAGTAATGCTTTTAGCATGTGTAAATGAATGTCGTTAAGTTACTACTTTAACATTTTAGAGGTTGGTTTTGTAGTCTTAGGTGGATTAATGATTGTGGAGGTTATGCTAAAATCCCCAAGACATTATGCCTATGGTTCAATCCCGTATTTTTTAAACCTGGTATTACGTTTATAAGACTCTTTCCCTTGCAGTATTAACTAAAAGAAAAAGCAGTGCTTTGATTTCTCAAACATACAGCTCTTTTCCCCAAAAAATATTCAATTCTTCTGCTTTTATTACAAAAATAAATAGGGACAGAGCGTATTCATTTCCACGTAAATTTCTATAAAAACAACATACTATAACAAAAAATCATCTATTTATTAAGCTTAAAATTTTTTCTAAATCACTAGATGAAAATAGGTTTGATTGAAATAAGTTTTCTGTATTTCTGTAATCCCAAGATCCAAATTCTAAGGGTTCATTAGGATTGTGTATATAAGTTACTACTTGATACGCATAAATACCAAATTCTCCTGAATAGGCAAAGTATAGTTTATATCTACTTTCATTCAGGTTTTCTCGTTTAATCCCTAATAAAAATCCTCTAATTATTTTATTATTAATGTATCCTTCAAGCTCACTAGGTATTTTTTCAAATGTATCGCTATTCGATCTTGATCTTATTTCAATAACCTGACTACAATTACCATCATAGGCAAAACGGTAACTATCAGTTTCAACAAAGTCATTTGAATCAACCCAATTTTGCTCAAGGGATCTATACGTTGCGAAGGAATCTTTGTCGATTGATTTATATCTATTTAATATTTTTAGATCTTCTAACAGAATATACTTACTTTCCAAATTCTCATCCGCAACAATTTCACCGTTATAAAAATTAAACAAAATCCCATAGTATATTCCACCATAGTTTTTATTACCTTTTTCTTTTACTGCAAATGTAGCTTTATAATCGTACGAACTTTCATCAATCCAATATTTATCTATTTTTATACATGTGGAATAATAATCTCTTTCATATTTTTCTATATTTTCTTTAAGGTGATTTTGATAATCTTCAAATAAAATGTTTCCCATATATAACCCTCCAGTATAATTTAGATATCCGATAATTATTTTATAATAATTACTGCTATCTGTTATTAACAAATTAATGGAGATTTATGAAACTCTTATTCACTAATCTGTTGTGCTGTAAAAAATGTAAAAAGGTTATCAAACAGACTGACTCTGAAATCGAAATTGCTTTCATAAAAGATTTACAAACACTTATTGCATAGCTCCAAAGAAAACCAAAGGTATTCCTCACATTAAAAGACCTGTTTTCTCAAATATTACATTCATTAATTAAAGATGCTGGTGAATTTATCAATCCTTCAAATAATTTCATAACTCAATTGATTTTTGGATAACATCAGAAATTGCACATTGAGCAAAATCATATAATAATTTAAATTAATAAATTAACATTACACTTAGGAGGAAATTTTTTGGGGAGTCAGATTCAAAACATCGCGTTTTCATGCCCAAGGTGGGCCTTATTATCTCTTTGAAAGAATTAAATATAAATTCCAAAATCCACGAACATTGAAATTACATGGGAAGCACTTTAATAAGAGAAAAGTAGAGAGGGAAATTCCTAATGAGGGAATTCAATCTCTTTTAAATTTTAATCCTACTCAATGGAAAGTGGTAACATCTGAGGTTCGAAATGATACAGGGAAATTTGTAAACGCAACCTGGGAGAAAATTATTGATAATCATAAATACTGGGTTACAATTGGCTTTGGCGATGTCGTTCAGACCATTATCAAAAAGGAAAGTTAGGGTTTCAACCCTAACATCATAAAAGAGGGATCCTTTTATAATTTCGTTTCTACTGTGAATGAGCGGTTAATGAAAGAAGATACTTAACTATACTAATGAATCTCTTATATAAAAGGCTTCTTTTGACTCTTTATTGTGCTAAAACACCCTCTCAATATTAATATTTTGATACAACTTATATATCTTAACCAAGATTATTATTATTCCATTCGTTATACCACTAGTTCAACAAAAAGAACGAATTCCTCCATTTGGAATTCGTTCTTAAGTCACTATACTAACTCTAATCCAGTGAGTTCTTCACAATGTTGTAAGTTCTAATCATGAACTCTAAAAATTCAAGTACTTAGCTTAAATTAACCTGCTTTATCTAATCACTACTAACCTTAAATATATTTCCTTCATATTCTTCACATGCCCATTCCCATTGACGTACTACTTTTTCTAGCTTTAAATTCTCCAAAGGGTTCTGAATATATTCAAACACTACGTCGTTATTCTCCTCATAAATAATACAAAGAAAATAATTGTCACCATTTATATGTGCTGCAGTATATTCATTATTGGTCATCGATATTTTAGCACCACGACTTTTAACGGACTTCACTTCTATGTAACGTTCTATCTTATCCGATGTTACACTAACAACGTCGTATCCTAGATTTTGTTTGCTTACATCTTTAGCAATATTGCCTTGCATCTCTTCAAACTCCACACATTGATGCTCTGCAGCTCGCCAACGTGTGATTGACTTTTTAATCACTTTTATATCATTACCAATTGCCGATAATAGTTCTGTCTTCACATTTTGTTGAGCATATTCGCCTTTTGAAAAATCAAATGTTACTTTACTACTCTCATTATTAGACAAAGATACATCTAAATTAAAGGAATCCTGACTTTCAACTGTCTCAAGATCATACATTTTAATAAACCACTCAATTTCACTAGAAGTTAATTGATCTTTGATATCAAGTAACAACATGTATAATACATCTTTTGAAGCTTCTGATAAATGAAATGGAATATCGTTATTCTTATAATAACAACCACTTATATCAAACTCTTCACCCGCGATCAATATCTTATTGCGAACGTTTTTAAATAAGTTTGCATATAACTTATTTAAAATTAAATCGGGTGCTTTTTCCACAAAACCAATCGTAGACAGCATCGAAATCCATTCATTAATTGAATAAGAATCTTTCGTATACTGTTTAACAAAATTATCCAAAATATTTAAGATTCCAACCTCTACTTTAGGTAACGTATGCTTTAGAGGTGTGTGTTGACGTATCCAATTCCATTCTGAATCATTTAAGAACTGAGATTTTTTTATATAATCTTTCGGTGAAATCAATTTACCATCCTGCATCTGCAGCCAATTCGTCTGTATTAATGATTGAAATTGTTTTTCAAAAAACTTTGGTACTTTTGCGAATGTATTCTTTTGCATAATTAACTCAATGAGTTGAACTACATTTATATTATTTGAATAAACTCCAACTTTTAAAGCCTCAAATAATAGATTTGCGCTCTCTATAAGAGCTTCTTCGGTACGATTATCTAACGTTATATGCTTTCGACTTGGATCAGTAGAAAAATCGCTATTAATCTTAAATAGATATGGGCTAGGTTCATATGTAGGCAAATAACAATGAAAAACAGCCTCTTCCTTACGACAAGGAACAATCTCTTGTTTTTCATTTAAAGCTAGGGCTATTTGTGCTTTCTCACTGCTAAAAATTTTCCAGCGGTATTTCCTATTATTAAACTGAGTCTTTACACTCTCAGAGGTTCTTATAACACTTCCTACAATTTGATTACCATCCACATCTATTACGATATTGCTTATATGACGCAAAAATAAAAAGTAATCGGCTGTTACTGATTGCACTTCTTGCAAAAACGTTGGAAGATTTGAGTTACAAAAAACAAATATAGTTGTAAAACCCTTTTGTTTCAACTGATTTAAAGTTTTAGCTATATCAGCATCCAACGATTCCAATAAAAAAGGGATTCGAATAGTAGGAACTTTATTTTCATTTATCTCACCTAGTCGTTCCGCAACTAAACTTTTAGAAAAGGTAAATGTACACTCATTGGAGTGAATGTAAATGTTTTTTGAAAGATGTGTAGTACTCTTAAAACCAACACCTCTATATCCAATCGTTTCTCCACGTTTTTTTTCACTAGCTCCTGATCTACAAATACTTCTAACATCTTTATCGTCAAAAGGCTTACCGTTATTAGCAATAAAAACATGGCCATTCACTTCACATACATAAAATGCCGTTGATTGTGCATCATCAGCGTTTTGGAGCATCTCAATGAACACACGTTCACCATAGCTCTCAGCCATATATGATTCCATAGCCGCCATATCTGCAAATAAATGTGGCGAATTTTCCGCTTCTAATAAAAACTCCTGACTAAGCCGCTCAATAGTATTCCGTAGTAAATTAGACATAATCAATCAGCGTCACATTCAAACGAGCTCTTTGTTCCTTATCCTTAATCGTTTTAACCCATTTTAGTAAAACCGTACTACCTTCACTAGCTATGGCTACTTTTTGATCATATTCTTCTTTGTCATCCCAATCTTCATCGAAAGTTTCAATATCTTCAAATGTATCGACAAAACTTTCACAAATTTCTTCCAAATAACTACCGAAACTTTCCTCTTTATTCTTATTAGATTTTAAAAGTTCTAAAGCCTTATCAGCTAATTCCATCTCTCCTAATTCAATCATTTCTGCAATGGTATAATTAGAAATATCACTTGACAATCCAAAACACGCCTCTAAGATTTCTTCCTCATTTTTTAAGATTTCTATCGGGGTTGAAACACTTGTTTTCTGTTTAATAGCATAAATAACCCCACTAGTATAACGGTAACCGTTTTCTTTCATTAAATTTTGTGCATTTTTAATAATATATTTCCACATCTCAACAGATAAATCTAAATTAAATTTAGATATCTTACCGATAATATCCATTAATTTAGAACCATTTTTTTCGATATTATCTTTTAAAATATTAAAACTTTCTATTAAAATTTCTTCTTTTGCACTGTTACTTTTTTTAGCCATACAAATCCCCTCCTATAGAGTTTTATTAAGTCCTTATTATTATAAAACATTCAAATATAATTTTAACTACATATGAGAAATTCCTCCTATAGATCCTATTTTCCCTGGTTGAATGAATCACATGTAAGCTCAATAGCACTGTCTACATTTAATATAGTTTTTTAATCCGTTATCAAATTATAAAAAGGCAACCCTCCCAAAAGGAAAGTTGCCTCATCTTAAACTAAATCAAGCCACAGCACTCCACATATGCAGGGTGTACATGGTAACACAAAGGTGCTGGTTGGTCATTACACTTTTAAAACTTTTTTCTTTCAGTCTCCATCTACAAAAAAACTCAGAATTAAATAAAACAACTATCCATAAATCAATGCAATCCATTCCCCTCTAACTGTTGGAGAATTACACCCTCTCACTACCCTCTACCTCACCAACACTAGCCTCAAACTTATCCAGCAACGCACGCACTTCATCAGTTGATTTCGTGTTCATCAATTGATTTCTTAGTTCAGCAGCTCCAGGGAATCCTTTTACATAAATTTTGAAAAAGCGATGAAGCCCTGTGATTGAGCGTGGTAGTACTTCTGCATATTGATCTTGAAGATCAAGCTGCAGTCTTAGAAGATCAAGGTGTTCTTTACTGCTATGCTCTCTTGGTTCTTTTTCAAAGGCAAACGGATTTTTAAAGATACCTCGTCCGATCATAACGCCATCAATACCATATTTTTCAGCAAGTTCCATTCCAGTTTGACGGTCAGGAATGTCTCCGTTGATTGTTATGAGTGTATTTGGTGCAATGCGATCACGTAATTTTTTGATCTCCGGAATTAGCTCCCAGTGTGCATCTACTTGGCTCATTTCTTCTCTTGTACGTAAGTGAATAGAAAGGTTTGCGATATCTTGTTTGAAAATATGCGTTAACCAATCCTCCCACTCACTTAACTCTTTAAAGCCAAGTCGTGTTTTTACGCTGACAGGTAGTCCGCCTGCTTTTGCTGCTTGAATTAGTTCTGCTGCAACGTCTGGACGTAGAATAAGGCCACTACCTTTTCCTCTTGATGCCACATTCGGTACAGGGCAGCCCATGTTAATATCGATACCTTTAAATCCTAGCTCTGCCATACCAATACTCATTTGACGGAAATATTCAGGATTATCTCCCCAAATATGCGCGACTATCGGCTGTTCATCTTCTGTAAAAATTAAACGACCACGTACACTTTTCATACCTTCTGGATGACAATAGCTATCCGAGTTTGTAAACTCTGTGAAAAATACATCTGGGCGACCAGCTTCACTTACTACGTGACGGAAAACAACGTCTGTCACATCTTCCATTGGTGCAAGTACGAAAAATGGTCGTGGTAAATCACGCCAAAAATTATCTATCATTTCAAATTCAAATCCTCTCACTATGAATACATCCTCAAACTCTCAATTTATAATTTGTGAAAATCAGCAATATTTATTTTAACTAAAATCGCTTATGAATGGTATTTTTATAAACCAAAAAGCAGATGGTATAGATTTTTTCTATATCAACTGCTTTTTTATTATACCAACTTAAGCCAAGCCACACACTCTACATGAGTAGTATGCGGGAACATATCAACAGGTTGTACTTCCTGCGTTTTATATCCGCCTTCTTCTAGTACTTTTAAGTCACGTGCTAATGTTGCTGGGTTACATGATACGTATACGACGCGTTTTGGCTTCATATCGATGATTGTGTTTAGTAATGCTTCGTCACAGCCTTTACGCGGTGGGTCTACGACCATTGTGTCGGCAATTACGCCTTCTTTGTACCATTTTGGAATGACTACTTCTGCTTCTCCTACGCCAAATTCAGCATTTGTCATGTTGTTTAGCGCTGCGTTTCGGTTTGCGTCTTCGATTGCTTCTGGGACGATTTCAACGCCGTACACTTTTTTCGCTTTTTGCGCTAAGAATAAGGAGATTGATCCGATTCCGCAATAGGCATCAATTACTGTTTCGTTACCATCTAATTTTGCGTATTCTAACGTTTTATCGTATAGCACTTTCGTTTGTTCTGGGTTTACTTGATAGAATGAACGTGCTGAAATCGCAAATTTAATGTCACCGATAAAGTCATAAATATATTCTGATCCGTACAGTACTGTCGTCTTATCTCCGAAAATAACGTTTGTACGTTTCGTGTTTACGTTTTGAACAATCGATTTTACTTCTGGGAATTTCGCTGCGATTTCTTCAATGATTGCTTCTTTATTTGGCAGTTCAGCTGTACGTGTAATGAAGACAAGCATAATTTCCCCTGTTACTTGTCCGTAGCGAGCCATTACGTGGCGAAGTGTTCCTTTGTTACGCTCTTCATTGTAAGCCGCGATACCGTGCTTTTCACAAATGCGTTTTACTTCTTGAATTAATGTATCGTTTTCTTCCGCCTGAATTAAGCATGATTCCATATTAATGATGTCATGCGTTCCTTGACGATAGAAACCAGCTACAAGTCCACCTTCGCGTTCTCCAATTGGCACTTGTGCTTTATTACGGTATACCCACGGGGTTTTCATGCCAAGTACAGGATGAACAGGAACATCGCTTAGTCCGCCGATACGCTGCATAACGTCACGTACTTGTTTCTCTTTCGCTTTTAATTGTCCTTCATATGTTAAGTGCTGAAGTTGACAACCGCCGCACTCGTTGTACACGGGGCATTCTGCATCTTTACGATATGGACTTTCTTGATGAAGCTTCATTAAACGACCAAACGCGAAGTTTTTCTTCACTTTAATAATTTTAATTTGCGCTTCCTCACCTGGTAATCCGTTTTTTACGAAAATAGGATATCCCTTCACTTTCGCAACACCGGCACCATCATGTGTTAAATCTTCAAACACTACATCTATAAACTCGTTTTTTTCAACTGGTGGCGTCATTTTTGTACTCATTTTCCGACCTCTCTTTTTCATAACACTGCGTTACATTTTATCATACTTATATGGTCTATTTCTATTGGAAGAAAAAAAGCTATTGACGATAGTTCTCTAGTAATGTTACGCTACTACTAATTTAATACGGACGATGTTACCTCATATATAGTCGATAATATGGATCGAGAGTTTCTACCCGGCAACCTTAAATTGCTGGACTATGGGGAAAACTAATGAATATTAGCCTATGTATAAAAAGGACTCCTATTGATTAGCTTTCTCTCATAGATGAAAGTGAATCCATAGGGGTCTTTTTTTATTTTTCAAAAAGGTCAGACATCTTACGTATGACATGAAACTTCCATTACTTTATTTTTAGTAATATAACGAGCGTTTTATGTAAAAACTTTATACGAACTTCTGAAAGGGGCAACTACATGCAATATGTAATGAGCATTATCGGTATTCTTGTCGTTTTAGGTTTATGCTTTGCTTTGTCAAACAATAGAAGTAAAATCAACTTCCGTGCAATTGCTATTATGATTAGTTTCCAAATTTTAATCGGTTGGTTTATGTTTGGCACAAAGATCGGACAGCAAATTATCATCTTCATTAGTAAAGTTTTCAACAAACTAATTAAACTTGGTACGACAGGTGTCGATTTTCTCTTTAATGGAATTCAAAGAGATTTTGTCTTTTTCTTAAATGTATTATTAATTATCGTATTTTTCTCAGCACTACTTTCTATCTTTAGTTATTTAGGTGTTTTACCATTCATCGTTCGTATTGTCGGCGGTGCACTTTCAAAAATTACTGGTTTACCACGCGTTGAATCATTCCACGCAGTAAATTCTGTATTCTTCGGTTCAAGTGAAGCGTTAATCGTTATTAAAAACGATTTACAGCATTTTAATAAAAACCGTATGTTTATCATTTGTTGTTCAGCAATGAGCTCCGTTTCTGCTTCTGTTACAGCATCATACGTTATGATGTTAGATGCGAAATATGTATTAGCAGCTCTTCCGCTAAACTTATTCTCAAGCTTAATCGTTTGTTCGTTATTAACACCAGTTGATACGAAAAAAGAAGACGAAGTGATTCAAAAATTTGATAGAAGCTTATTCGGAGATAGCTTTATCGGCGCTATGATTAACGGTGCGCTTGATGGGTTAAAAGTAGCTGGTATCGTTGCCGCATTAATGATTGCCTTCATTGGTGTTATGGAAGTTGTAAACTACGTAATTAGCGCTGCTTCAGGTGCAATGGGATATGCTGTTACTTTACAACAAATCTTCGGTTATATACTTTCTCCATTCGCATTCTTAATGGGTATTCCAACTCAAGATATTATCCCAGCTGGTGGTATTATGGGTACGAAGATTGTATTAAACGAGTTTGTAGCAATCCTTGATTTAAAAGGCGCTGCTGCAACATTATCTCCACGTACAGTTGGAATCGTTACAGTATTCTTAATTAGCTTCGCAAGTATTAGCCAAATTGGTGCGATTGTTGGTACAATCCGTGCCCTTTCTGAAAAACAAGGAAGCATCGTATCTAAATTTGGTTGGAAAATGCTATTTGCATCAACACTTGCTTCTATTTTATCTGCAACAATCGCTGGATTGTTTATTTAATAAAAAATCACCTTCGCTTAGACAGCAAGGTGATTTTTTTATTATCATCATTTAAGAAACTGAAGAAAACTCTAATGCCTCTTCCTTATTAATAATTTCTCCCTTATATTCACCTTTCACCGAAATATCAATAATTGATTTATTTCCTGTTTCCATTTTCCCTAAAGAAAACATATATATTAAGTCATCTTTTTTTAACATCCATTGTTTTCCGTGCCAAGGACCAGTTAACTTCTGTTCTGGCGATGCCAGTATTTCTCCAAAATATTCACATTCGCCTAGAGATGTTTTTACTGTATTCTTCTCCGTATCAATAACTATATATTTAAGGAGTTTTATACTTTCACTTGAAAAAATCTCTACTTCATGGTCACTTTTTTTCTTGAATTTCAGCTTTCCATCCTTTGTATTAACCAATTTACTTTGATCAATTGCATTTAGTACAAACTCATACTCTTCTTTTGTAACACCGAAATTAGGATGATATGGGAAACTTTTTTTCTCTGCATGCTCTTCTACGTATTTTAAATACCATTCCATATTATTCACTAGATGCTCTCTCATTCTTTGACCAATATTCCCTACCTTTTTAAGAGCATCTGGATCCATCTCTAATGTCATAATATCCGCTGTAACTTCCGCATTCATAAGATGCGGCGGAATATACTCTTCCACACTATTCGCTTTACTCGTTTCACTTTGACAACCGACTATGAATAGCGATATGAGAAGGATATATACTATTTTTTTATATTTCATTTCTATTCTCCACTCCATACATCATTCTTACTTAAATTTATAGCGGCTTTATTATAGTCCAAAACCCTTATATTTTAATAGAAACTACTCTACATATGCAAAATTGCATATTAATAAACCTTTCTCTTACTTTAAAATTAACTTAAATCATTTACCAAAATATACAAATTACAAATGAACAATGTTATAATTTGTAAAAAAATACATTGGAGGATATTATGAAAGCCCACGCCCTTTTCGATTTCTTATATTTATTAATTTTAAGCATGAAAAGCTATTATGTATGGGGTATACCTATCTATGTCTTCATTATCCCTCTTATCTTTGTGGTCGGTTATATTATTATCAATTCTAGTAAGAAACGCAAGAATACCTCTATTCAAAGTCACTAACCTATCCCATATCTAAAAATGATATGATGAACAAGGGTATATCCCCACCTCTCTTATAGCGGTGGGGATTTTAATGTAAGTATGCAACATAATACACAATAGAAGGTGATTCCATGAGAAAATACGCAGCGATTGCTTTATGTACATCTGCTATTCTAGTAGGCTGTAATACTAGCAATGTAAGCCAAGAACCTAAAAAAGAGATAAAGGTACAAGAGGCCAAAAAACAAGAAGAGACGGTGCGGGAACAAGGTAAAATTTCTTATAATCCCATTATGCACGAATCTACAAACGTAAATATTCATATTACAGACATAAAGGATTCTTTAACCGAAGTACAATATAAAATTTGGCGCACTGCTGATGGAAAGGAAAGTGCTAAATCTTTTTCTTCTAAAGAGAAAGATCAACAATTTACACTTCCCTTTGATATAAAAGAATTTGAAGGAAAACGCGGTGAATATCAAATTGAAGCAACAGGAACAACAGAGGGCGGAAAAGCTATYCCACTTACGAAATCTACTATTACTTTCGAGCAAAAAGTTCCTGTTCTTATGTACCACGCAATTGATGATTATCATGGACAAGGTATTAAAGATTTATTCGTATCACCCGCTAACTTTGAAGCACAAATGAAGTATTTAAAAGACAATGGTTATACATTATTAACATTTGAACGCTGGGGCGATATTAATAAAGTAAACAAGCCGGTTTTCGTTACATTTGATGACGGTATGAAAAATAATATGAATGCATTTCGCATTTTACAAAAACTAAAAGATGATACTTTTAAGCCAGCGGCAACGGAATATATGATTGTTGATAACGTTGATGTAGAAGGCGCCCTTTCTACATCTGAAATAAAAGAAATGGTTGATTCAGGTATTTTTTCTGTACAATCTCATACAGCGACACATGCAGACTTGCCGAAAATTACAAACTATGACGAAGAGTTAAAAGGATCAAAAGAAAAGCTAGAAAAAATAACAGGTAAGCCTGTTATCGCAATTGCTTATCCATTCGGTCATGTAGACGATAAAGTTGTCGCAGAAACAAAGAAATACTATCAATTTGCAACGACAACAAAGCCTGGACAGTTCATTACGAAAGATGAACCGGATGAATTGTTAAAGATAAAACGCGTTCGTATAAACCATACAACTACAGTTGAACAGTTTGCCTCTTCAATTAAGTAAATATGAGAGCTCAATACATTTTGAGCTCTCTTTTTACTTTATATTTATATATATTTTTAGAATTTTCTTGTATTATATATAGTAAGAAATCTTTCAAAATAAAGGAGATTATACATATGTCATTTGAACAAACGTTAGAGAAATATGCTGCCCTGGCAGTCAATGTTGGTGTTAATATTCAACCCGGACAAACTTTATCAATTAGTGCACCTCTAGAGGCTGTACAGTTTGTACGCCTCGTTACAGAGAAAGCATATCAATCTGGTGCAAAACACGTATATGTTGATTGGAATGATGAGACGTTAACACGCTTAAAATTCGATCTAGCTCCTGAAGAAGCTTTCTCTGAATTCCCTTCTTGGAAAGCACATGCTCGTGAAGAATTAGCAAAAGAAGGCGCTGCATTTATGTCCATCTATGCAGAGAATCCTGATCTATTAAAAGGTGTAGAACCAAAGAAAATTGCAACAGCTCATAAAGTAGCTGGAGAAGCGATGAAAGTATACCGTGATTATGTACAAGCAGATAAAGTAAGCTGGTGCGTAATTTCTGTTCCTACGAAAGAATGGGCTGCAAAAGTATTCCCTGACGTAGCGCCAGAAGAACAAGAAACAAAACTATGGGATGCTATCTTCAAAGCTACTCGTGCTGATTTAGAAAATCCTGTGGAAGCATGGAAAGAACATGATGAAACGCTACATACAAAAGTTGATTACTTAAACGAAAAACATTATACAGCTCTTCATTATACTGGTCCTGGGACAGACTTAACAATTGAACTTCCAGAGAAGCATGTATGGGCTGGTGCTGGTAGCTTAAATGAAAAGAACGTACCATTTATGGCTAACATTCCAACTGAAGAAGTATTTACAATGCCACTTAAAACAGGTGTAAACGGCCAAGTGTCTAGTACAAAACCGTTAGCATTTGCAGGTAACATTATCGATAACTTTACGTTAACATTTGAAAACGGACGTATCGTAGACTATAAAGCTGAATCTGGTGAGGAAGCTTTAAAACATTTAGTAGAAACAGATGAAGGTTCTCACTTCTTAGGCGAAGTAGCTTTAGTACCTCATGATTCACCAATTTCAAACACAAATATTTTATTCTACAATACGCTATTTGACGAAAATGCATCTTGCCACCTTGCAATTGGAAATGCTTATGCATTTAACTTAGATGGCGGGAAAACAATGTCTAAAGAAGAACTTGCTGAAAATGGTGCAAACGCTAGTATTACACACGAAGACTTCATGATTGGATCAGCTGAGCTTGATATCGACGGTATTACAGCTGATGGAAGACATGAGCCGATTTTCCGTAAAGGTAACTGGGCGTTTTAAGTTAACCATTATAAAAACACATTGGATTACCCAATGTGTTTTTATTTATTCGGCTTCAATTCAAATTTTATCGTTCTATTCTCATGCGTAAACTCAGGCCTGTATGTAGCGATGTATGTATTTTCTTTCGTTACATCAAATAGCATTACATCTTGAATTTTCCCATCCGGCGCTACCTTTTTACTCGTAAAGCTATCATATTTATACTCTTTAAACTTTGTACCTTTCTTATCTGTAATCTCAAATTCGTAAAATGCAAAAAGTATGTCCTTTTTACTATTATTTTTCACCGTGAAAACAATCCCTAAAATATCATCTTTCTTTTTATCTGTAGTGTAATCGGGATACCCTAATTGAACTGAATCGAGAGTTACTTGCAAACCATCCACGTCCACCGTCTCTCCTATTTTATAAACTTTATCTTGAACGTCCTCTTGTTTACTTTCATCGCTGTTTTTAGTTTCTGTGCAAG
The DNA here is from genome assembly GCF_056401855.1 of Bacillus sp. P4_D3. Lineage (NCBI taxonomy): Bacteria > Bacillati > Bacillota > Bacilli > Caryophanales > Bacillaceae > Bacillus > Bacillus sp. P4_D3. The sequence goes on along the minus strand of NZ_JBFUIN010000026.1, from coordinate 6,220 downwards.
CACTTAAACTAAAAGCCATGCCACAAATTAAAACAATTCGACTCACTTTCTTTAACATACTCTTCCCCCTATATGAGACAAGATTTTTATATTTATCCCGCATTAACGGGCAGTAAAACTCCCACCTCAAAATTCAGTTGGAGCAAAGAAGTTAGGTGGGAGATCAACTGCCCGTAAACGCCCGATTGGTGAAGGCTAATAATCAGTGGGGRATGAACAAAACCCCCACTGATTAAAGTTTCACTTTATCATAGCAAAACTCTTTACGTTTTCTTGTCATATTTTGTCGTAGTAATTGCTAACTACACAAATAGAAAAAAGCTATCTTCTACAAAAGATAGCTTTCATGATGCCGATGACACTTTCAGTCCAATTACTCCTAAAACAATAAATAAAATGCAAAATGCTTGGAATAAGTTAATATGCTCTTTAAAAAAGTACACACTAATAATCGTAATAAGAAGTGTCCCTAAGCCCGACCAAATCGCATAAGCAATACTTAAGTTAATCTTCTTTACGACGATAGCAAATATACTGAAACAAATACCGTAAAAGACAAAAATAAGTACACTTGGAACGAGCTTTGTTAAACCGTTCGATAGTTTCATCGCTATCGTTCCAGCTACTTCAAAAATAATTGTTACGAGTAATAATAGCCAATATACCATACTAGAATCTCCTTCTCTGTTACCTTATAGAGATTCTAGTATACTACTTATAGTCCTAACGAAATATATTTAATTTCTAAATATTCCTCGATGCCGAAATGGCCTCCTTCACGTCCGATACCACTTTCTTTAAAGCCACCAAATGGTGCTTGTGCAACTGATGGAAGGCCATCATTTAAACCGATAATACCGTACTCTAACGCTTCACTAATTTGGAATGCTTGGCTAATATCTTTTGTGAAAATATAAGCAGCCAAACCATATGGTGTATTATTTGCTCGCTCGATTACTTCTTCAACTGTTTTAAATTTCGCAACTGGTGCAACCGGTCCAAATGTTTCTTCATTCATACAAAGCATCGTGTCATTTGCCAATCCAATTACTGTTGGCTGAATGAAATAACCATCTAACTCTGCAAATTTATGGCCACCGTATAAAACTTCTCCGCCCTTTTGAATTGCATCTTCAATATGTTCTTGTACTTTCGAAACTGCATTCGCATCAATAAGTGGACCTACAGTTGTTCCTTCGCCGAATCCATCTCCAACTTTAAGCTGCTCTACAGCTTTTGTGAACTTTCCTGCAAATTCTTCGTACACTTCTTCTTGAACAAAGACGCGGTTTGTACATATACACGTTTGTCCTGCATTACGGAATTTCGAACCAATTACCGCTTCTACCGCCTTATCTAAATCAGCATCATTCATAACAATAAATGGAGCGTGACCACCTAATTCAAGCGAAACCTTTTTCATCGTTTGTGCAGCACTAGCCATTAATTCTTTCCCAATTTCAGTTGATCCTGTAAAGGAAACTTTTCGAACGCGCTCATCTTCCATCCACGTATCAGCAATTGCTTTTGCACTACCTGTTACAATATTTATTACACCTTTTGGAATGTCTGCTTCATGTGCTAATTCAACTAACTTCAATGCAGTTAATGGCGTTTGACTCGCTGGTTTCACAACTGCTGTACAGCCTGCTGCAAGTGCTGGAGCTACCTTTCTCGTAATCATAGCAGCTGGGAAGTTCCACGGTGTAATAGCTGCCATAACCCCAACTGGTTGCTTCATAACTAAAATACGCTTATTCGGGTGAGAAGCAGGAATCATTTCACCGTATATTCTCTTTCCTTCTTCTGCGTACCATTCAACAAAACTATTTGCATAGTTCACTTCACCAAGCGCTTCTGCAAACGGCTTTCCTTGTTCTCTCGTCATGATTGCTGCAATTTCTTCTTTATTTTCATCAATGAGTGTGAACCACTTTTTTAACTTTACTGCACGATCCGCTGCCGTTAATTTTGACCATGATTTAAAAGCTTCATGTGCAGCATCAACTGCTTGCTTTGCCTCTGTAATCCCGCCCTTTGGTACAGTTGCAAATACTTCCTTTGTCGCTGGATTATTCACTTCGATTTGTTCTTGCAGTGTAATCCACTCACCATTTATATACATCGCCTTTTTCTCTAAGTTTACGAACGTCGCTTTTTTATCCAATGTTTTCTTCCTCCTCTATGAACTTCTTAATCTTCCTAGTGGCAGCAGATTGACTTATTTGCAAAAACTCAGCCACTTTATAACTTGATCCATACGTTTTATACGCTTTAAGAATAATATTTCTCTCTACCTCTTCCAGCATTCTATAAAGACTTTGTCCGGATTGTTCAACCGTTGTCTCTTGCATAGATAGTGGCAAATCTTCTACCGTTACAAAATCATCAGCAGTGATAACAATTCGTTCAATTACATTTTCAATCTCTCTATTATTTCCTTCCCAAGGGTACCCTACAAACATTTGTAACGTACTAGGAGCTAACTTCACATCACGTCCGTACTTTTTATTAAAATGCTGTAAATAATGATAGATGAGCGGCAAAATGTCTTCTGTTCTCTCCCGAAGTGGCGGAATTGAAATTGGAATGACATTCAGACGATAGTATAAATCTTTCCGAAATGTTCCTTGTTTCACCATCGTACTTAAATCTCTATTTGTTGCCGCTACAATTCTAACGTCTACCTTTTTTAATTCTCTTCCGCCTATAGGGCGAAACGTTTTTTCTTGCAATACTTGTAAAAGCTTCGCTTGAATTTCAAGCGGCATTTCACCAATTTCATCTAAGAAAAGGGTCCCTTTATGTGCTGATTCTAATAGCCCCTTTTTCCCTTCACGATTTGCACCTGTAAAAGACCCACCTGAATATCCAAAAAGCTCAGATTCGATTAAATTCGTTGGCAATGCCGCACAATTAATTTCATAGAAACTTTCATTCTTCCGGTGACTCACTTCATGCAAATGGCGTACTAATCGGCTTTTCCCCACTCCAGTCTCACCTAATACGAGAACAGTACTATCTACCACAGATACTTTTTTTATTGTTTCGATTATTTTTTGCATAGCGATGCTTTTAAAAATAAGCCCTTCATGCTCATATGTTTCTCTTAATTCTTTCTTATATGTCTTTAGCTGATTATCCATTTCCTCTACCTTTTGACGTAATTGATAGAGTTCAGTAAGATCACGAGAATAACTAATCACTCTTCTTAAATTTCCCTCATCATCAAAAACAGGCCTTGTACGAACATGCAAATACTCTCCTGATTTCGTTGTTTGAACAAGTTCAACTGGCCTTTTCTTTTCAATTACTTCTAACGTTGCAGACGGATAAAAAATTCCTTCTTTCTGTAGTTCTTGTACATGCTTTCCTACTAATTCCTTAGCAGAGAGCTGGTAATGTCTTTCACACATACTATTTACACGTACAACGATTCCCTTATCATCCGTAACAAAAATTTCATCAAATGCATATTCAAATACATCTTGTAAATCCATCAACATTCGTTCCTTTTCTGCAACCATTCTAGCCACTCCCTACTTCAAATCCATCGATTCACTTTACTACCTTTATTATAAAATGAATTTTCTGCATTTTATATAGAGTCAGCTAGAATGTTTTCAATTTGTTATTTATACGAATCTATTTATATTTTTCAAGACATAATTCGCTGCCTTGAAAAATACAGAATGCCATCGCAACCACACCCTCACTTTGTTTTAGCTTGGGATGGGGCAGGAAAAGGGCCTGACCGATTCTATGCATGGCCAGATGCTCTCTTCCGCCTAAAAAGAAAAGCTTTATGCCCTTTTTTAAGTCATCCCAATTCTTTATACACGAGCGATATTTGCTTGCTCATAACAAGCTAGCAATGATTCTTCAATTATTGTTAAACCTTCCTCAAGTTGCTCATCTGTAATAACTAATGGCATTAACACACGAATAACATTTCCATATGTTCCTGCTGATAGTAGAAGTAATCCGCGTTTATTTGCTTCTGCACATAAATTAGACGCTAATGTTTTATCAGGCGCTTTCGTCTTGCGATCTTGAACGAGCTCGAATGCACACATTGCCCCTAAGCCGCGCACATCACCGATGCAATTATATTTGTTTTTCATCTCTTGGAATCGGTTCATTACGACTTTCCCTAATTCTATCGCTCTATCATTTAATTTCTCTTTTTCTATTACATCAAGCACAGCTAATGCAGCCGCACATCCTAGTGGGCTTCCTGCATACGTTCCGCCCAGTTCTCCCGGTGCAGACTCATTCATAATTTCTTTACGCCCAATAACGCCACTAATCGGTACACCAGCACCTAATGATTTAGATACCGTAATTAAATCTGGAACGACGTCATAATGATCAATTGCAAAGTATTTTCCAGTACGACTAAAGCCTGTTTGAATTTCATCAGCTACAAATAAAATACCGTGCTCTGAACACATACTACGTACTTCTTGAACAAATTTCTTACTTGGAACGATAAATCCGCCTTCCCCTTGAACAGGTTCCATTACAACGGCTGCAATTGTTTCTGGTGCTACTTCTGATATGAAGAAGTTCTTAAACTCTTCAATGATAAAATCATCATACTGCTCTTCTGTTAACCCTTCTGGGCGACGGTATTCATATGGGAATGGCGCTTTATATACTTCTGGAGCAAATGGACCAAATCCAAATTTATATGGTTTTACTTTACTTGTCATCGTCATTGTCATTAATGTACGCCCATGAAACCCTTTAGAAAATGCGATAATTCCAGGTCTCTTCGTATATTTACGAGCAATCTTCACTGCATTTTCAACTGCTTCTGCCCCACTATTTAAAAACAGCACTTGTTTATCGAAATTACCTGGTGCTAATGCAGCAAGCTTTTCCGCTAATTCAATATACGGCTCATACATCATCACATTAAATCCAGTATGAATGTATTGATCTACTTGTTTATGAAGCGCTTCTTTAACAACTGGATGACAGTGTCCTACATTAATTGTCCCAATTGCTCCTGCGAAATCAATGTACTGATTTCCATCCACATCTGTTACGAGTGCACCATTTGCAGACTGTACAAATGTTGGAATACCATTACTTACTCCTTTTGGTACTATATTTTGGCGGCGTTCTAATAAAGACGCTGCTTTCGGTCCTGGAATTTGTTCATTTACTTTAGCAAATTTTTTTGTGTTCATTGTGTACCCCACCCTTTTCTATACAATGTTTTCTCTTTATATTGCAAAATGTATGCCAACATTCTTTTCCAGCATTCATCCTACGTGCCTTCTATTTCAACATAAAAAATAAGTCTACAGGGACTCATTAAGAGTCCCTATAGACTTATTTTTCTTACACATTAGACTTTCCTTGCTCCCAAATAAACTCACCTGAATGAGAAATAAAATCCCCAACAGATTGTACTACTAAATCCGCAAGTGGTTCTAAAGTTTGACGATCTCCTGTACCAGATAGTACTCCAATTGCATAGCAATCACCGTTTTTAGCTAAATGTAAATCAGTTGGCGTATCTCCAACGACTGCCACTTCACACGACTCTAAAMGAAACTTTTCACAAAAAGATTCTATAATTCTTTTATCCGGCTTTTGTGCTGGAAATGTATCTGAAGCTACAACATAATCAAAAAAGGACTCTAATTGATATTGTTTTAAAAATAATTCTGTTGGTGCAAAATCATCAGCTGTCACAACACCTAAAATAAATCCTCTATCCTTTAAAATTTGTAAAATTCTCGGTAAATCCGCCGTCATTTTCATATAGGAACGGTGCTCGTACATAAGAGAAAATAACTTTTCACTTACCCACTCATGCATCTCCTCTTCCTTAGCTGACGCAATATACTTACAAAGCCCCTTTGCAACATCAAGGCTTGTTCCTGCCGCTATTGCGCTACGAGGGTTCACCAATACCCCTTCCACGCCGATCTCTTTTAATAAAGTAGGCTGCATTGACTTTGGCAGTTCATATAAATTTATACATTCCGCCACAAGTTCTTCAGCCACTTTTATCCAAATTGAATGAAAATCCATTAATGTCCCATCTTTATCAAATAGTATTGCTTTTACCTTCTCCATAGCACCGATACGATAAACTTAACTAAATCTATACAATTCAATCAAATTTACACAAGTTAGTGCTTCATCGTGTTCTCGCAACCCCAAAGGGACGAGGGGTATAACACTCCACACGAGGCAGTAT
>NZ_JBFUIN010000025.1:0-26770 GCF_056401855.1 Bacillus sp. P4_D3 | reverse complement strand
TCCAAATGCAAAAGAATTATTTTTTGCCGATTACGGTGCAGAATATATTGTAAAAAGAGCTATTAATCATAAAAATATAAAGTTAGGTGAGTTAAATAAAGAAGAGTTAGTTACCTTGGTTCAAAAACTTATGGATACGGAAGGAGAAGAATGGGAACAGGCAATTTGGTTGGACATGGTTGAATCGTCTGTTATTGACCCTAAAATAGGTGATTATATTTTCTGGGGCGATGACGAATTAACCGCCAGAGAAATTATAGATAAAGCATTGGCTTATAAACCATTAAAATTATAAAGTGTGTTGCTTTAAGTAGAATTAAAGATTTATTTTAGAATAGATTGTGTAAAATTAAGAGGTTTAGAAATTTGTTTAAGTTTTGTCTTTAATTTGATTTAAGCTAAAGGAGAATTTAGTTCAATAAGACAATAAAAGACGCCCAGAGTTTTTGAACTCTGGGCGTTTTCATATGCTAATTATGATGTGATTTTGTAAATCAAAACTGAACTTGTTAATTGATGATAGTTGTATTTCTATATAGATGGCAATGAAATGATAAAGCAAGACCCATGATCGACTTCGCTCGTTACAGTAATATTCCCGCCGTGTAGTTCTACAATTTCTTTCACGATAGATAGTCCTAAACCAGTTCCGCCTGTAGCTCTAGAGCGCGCTTTATCAACACGGTAAAAGCGGTCGAAAATGTGAGGGAGGTCTTCAGGGGGAATACCTTCTCCCTTGTCCTCAATTTTGATGGAAATATGTTTATGTTCTTCTGTAACAGAAATATTAATATGAGAATGTTCTTTTGAATGTCTATACGCGTTATTTAAAATGTTAGCCATAACTTGTTCAAAGCGCTGCTCATCTAGCTTTACTAAGAGTGAGAGAGGACATGTGAAAACAACTTTAATTTGTTTTTCTCCATACATCACATTTATTTTTTCAGTGATGCGAGTAAGGAAAGTGTGTAAATGCACTTCTTTTACTTGAATGAAAAAGTTATGCTTTTCCATTTGAGCGAGTGAAAATAAATCTTGAACTAAGTTTGTAATATAATCAGATTCGTCTTTTATAATGGATAAGTATTGTAAACGTTGCTCAGGAGGTGTATTTTCTTTTAATGCAATGTCAGCATAACCTCTTACGTACGTTAAAGGTGTTCGTAATTCATGAGCAACACTTGCTAGAAATTCACTTCTTTCTGTTTTCATATAATGTAAATCATTTGCTAGAGTTTGGATAGATTCTGCTAGTTCACCAATTTCGTCATTTCGAGTAGTCGTTAATGAAACTGATAAATCGCCCTTACTCATTTTTTCAGTCGCTTGTTTCATGTGTAACAATGGTTTTGTTAATAAACGTGATAATAGAAAAATGGTGATGGCTGTTAATAGAAAAGTAATGACTCCGGCGATAATGAATTGTCTTGTTAGCCCGTTAACCATTTCTTCGATTGATTCCGTTCCGAGAAACATATATACATAGCCTTCCGTTTTTCCTGCCACTACAATTGGACTAACTGTACATATATAATTAGATGTTTTCCAATGATTCTCTATAATCGCTCCATCATGATCTGTTCGTGTTTGCATTCCTTCAATATGGTTTTTTATAGTAGTATTTATTTCATTGGATTTAGCTAGTACTTCTTTATTTGCATTTGTAATAATAACAGTTGTTTCAGCTTCGGATTCCATTAAAGCAACATGGGAGATTGTTTGCTTATCAAAATACTTTTCAAGGACATCTCGGTGACTATTTCCACGCTTTAATAAAGCAGTCATTTCTTCATTTACTCTAGTGTTCACAAGGCTATAATAGAGCAAGACAAATAGAACACTTTCGATTAAAAGTGTAACAATTAGAAAATAAAATCCGAGTTGAATAGAAATTCGCTTCATCGCTTTGCTCCTTAATCTAGGGTATCAATCCATCGATACCCTACTCCGTAAACAGTTTTTAAATGGTGATCAATAGGGAAATTTACTTTTCGTAATTTATCACGTAAATTACGAATATGTGAATCGACTGTTCTATCTTCTGTATTTGTATTCAATCCCCAAATTCGTTCAATGAGCTGATCACGGCTTAATACGTAGTTCACATGACGTAAAAATAATCCGAGTAAAGAGAATTCGATTGGAGTGAGAAGAAGTTCTTCATTATAGACAGAAATGAAATGCTTGGCCTCATCCCATAAAATGCCTTGATATTGGATTTGCGCGTGTTGATTTGTTCGCCTTAAAACAGCTTCAATTCTTGCGAAAAGCTCCTCTTCATGGAAAGGTTTCGTCACGTAATCATCCGCTCCAAGTTTTAACCCTTGGATGACATCTACCGTTTGATCACGAGCAGTTACCATAATGATTGGAACGTTACTAAATGATCGAATTCTTTTGCACGTTTCCCACCCGTCCATCTTTGGCATCATAATATCGAGTAAAACAAATTTGAAGTTTCGATTTTCTATATGTGAAATAGCTTCTTCTCCGGACACTGCACATACGCAGTTGTATCCGATTGGAGTAAGATAAAGTGATAATAATTCAAGCATTCTCGGTTCATTATCTACAAGTAGTATATCGATCATAGAGTACCTCCGCATTTGTAGTTATTACTTAAATTGTAAGTCAAAATCATGAAGAAATGGTGCAGATTATAATGCATCTGCATAATTTCTTCAGAATTGCTTGTTATTGTAAAGTTGAAATTCCATTTTAGGTAATAATATTGGCTCGAAAACGATTAATACGGAGGCGATATAGTGAAAAAGATGACCCGAATTCTTGGGATAACAATAATTACGGTAGCTGGTCTTGCGGCGTGTGGACAAACGAACACAGATCATAAAAATCATGAATCTACAAAAGAGAAGAAAACAGAGCAAAAGGAAATGAAAATGAATCAGGAGGTAACTGCGCCGAAAGAAATGAATGCCGGGGCATCAGATGATTTATTAACGACAAGTTTAAAAAATGTAACGAGATTAAATACAAATGATCCTCTGCAAATGGCAGTATTAACTTCGCAAACAATATGGCCAGCAACGCATAAAGAGAATCAGCCAGGTGCTGTTATTTTAGTGCCAGTAAGCGAGTGGCAATTAGGTATTGCAAGTGCAGATCTTATTCATCATCCGAATAACGGACCAATTTTATTTATAGAAAAAGAAGTGGTACCCGAAATGACATTAAAAGAAATAAAAAGATTAAATCCGCCCGGAACGAAAGATGGAACGCAAATTATGGTGATGGGGGATGTAGGTGCATCTACCCTTGAGCAATTAAAAGAATATAAAGTAAAGCAAATAAAAGAAACGGACCCAGCTAAATTTGCTAAAGATGTCGATAAAGAATATGCCACTATAGCAGGAGATTATCCAAATAGCGTTATTATCGGTTCGTCTGAAGAAGAAGGACGTTTATATACAACACCAGCTGTAAATTGGATTTCTCATATGCCAGAACCACTTTTATATGTAGAAAAGGATAAGGTGCCAGAAGCGACAATAGAGGCATTAAAGGTAAGAAAAAATAAAGCGAATATATATGTGTTAGGACCAGAGAAAATCATTTCAAAAGAAGTAGAAAAAGAGTTAAATAAATACGGAAAAGTAACACGGATTAGTGGAGAGACCCCAACAGAAAATTCGATTGCGTTTGCGAAATTTAAAGATGAAAAAACGAAATTTGGCTGGGGGTTCACAAAACCTGGTCACGGTTTGTCGTTTGTTTCGAGTAAAACACCAGACTTAGCAATTGCGGGAGCACCGTTTTCACATATGGGTAAACATGCCCCTGTTGTTTTGCTTGAGGAAGGAAGAGCTTCACAACCAGTTTATGACTTCCTTGCTACTATTCAGCCGAAGTTTAAAGATGATCCAACACTTGGACCGTATAACCATGGTTTCCTATTAGGAAGTACTAGTGATATTTCATTTGAAACACAAGGTATATTGGATGAGAGGTTAGAAATTGTTCAGGAAAGTGGTCAAGGTCACGGTGGACATTAATGAAATGAGAAAAGACGCTGCTAAGGTAGCGTCTTTTCTTTAGGAAACTTTTACGTAGCACAAAATCTTCTACTCGTTATATAATAGCCTTCGTGCAGTCGGCCCTGATTTTCTTACGGAGAAAATCAAATGATAAAAGAGTAGAGGAGTGTTACTTTGTTTCAAACTATAAAAAATGAATGGTTCTCAAATGTGAGAGGGGACGTGCTATCGGGGATTGTTGTTGCTTTAGCATTAATTCGCTGAAGCGATAGCTTTTTCTGTTATTGCAGGTGTAGATCCGACGGTTGGATTGTACGCGGCCTTTTGTATTGCGGTTACAATTTCGTTTGTCGGCGGAAGACCAGGGATGATCTCGGCGGCAACGGGTGCGATGGCATTATTAATGGTCACTCTTGTGAAGGATCACGGTTTGCAATATTTATTTGCTGTGACAATAGTAACAGGTATTGTTCAAATTATTTTTGGAGTGTTCAAGCTGAGCTCATTTATGAAGTTTGTTCCTAAATCCGTTATGAGTGGTTTTTTAAATTCACTTGGAATTTTAGTTTTTACAGCGCAATTGCCGCATTTTAAAAATGCAACTTGGCAAATGTATGCACTTGTCGCATTAGGACTTGCAATTATATATTTATTTCCACGTATTACGACGGCTGTTCCGTCTACACTTATTTCAATTATTATTGTGACAAGCATTGCACTTATGAGCGGATTACAGTTAAAAACAGTAGGGGATATGGGAAGCTTACCGAAAGAATTACCGTTCTTTAGTATTCCTGATGTTCCATTTACACTTGAGACATTAGCAATTATTTTACCGTATTCAGTTATGCTAGCGGTTATAGGTTTACTAGAGTCATTATTAACGGCGTCGGTTTTAGACGATATGACACATACGGAAAGTAATAAGCATAAAGAGGCACGTGGACAAGGGATTGCGAACGTTGTTGCTGGTTTCTTCGGAGGAATGGCAGGATGTGCAATGATTGGACAATCTGTTATTAACATTAAATCAGGTGGTCGCGGGAGATTATCGACGTTTGTAGCCGGTGGTTTTTTAATCGTATTGCTATTTGTTTTAGGTGATTACGTTGTTCATATTCCGATGGCAGCTTTAGTTGCAGTTATGATTATGGTTTCGATTGGGACGTTTGATTGGAACTCTGTAGCGACGATTCATAAAGTACCAAAAGGAAACGCATTTATTATGATCGTAACAGTTGTGATTGTCCTAATTACACATAATTTAGGATTAGGTGTAATTATCGGAACGATAATTAGTGCAGTTTTATTTGCATTCAATATGGCAAAGATTCACGTGAAACATTTGTATATTGAAAATAAGAAAATATACGAAATTCACGGCCAACTATTCTTCGCATCTACGGCAGAGTATATAAATGCTTTTTCATACAATGAAGATGTGAAAGAAATTGAGATGAACTTTACTAACGCACACGTATGGGATGATTCAGCAGTAGCGGCAATTGATAAAGTTATCATGAAATATGAACAGAACGGTGTGAAAGTAAGGATCACAGGGTTAAATGAACGTAGCTCGAAGCTCGTTGCGAATTTAGCTACTTATAATAAGAGAATTGCTAGTTAGAAGCCTCCTTTTTAGGGGGCTTTATTATATAATACGGGTAGGATAACGAAAAGGGGATTCAGCATATGTACAAACAAATTTTATTAGCATGCGATGGTTCTGAACATGCACTTCGAGCAGCCGAGCATGCAACATATATTGCGAAATTTAACGAAGAAACACATGTTGAAGTTGTGTACGTAGTAGATAATAGAACGGCAAAGTCAGATATTATACAAGGACAAACGGATTTAGAAACAATATCAGCTAGTCGAAAAGATAAATTAAAAGAGATTGAGGGTTTATTAAAGAAAGAGAACATTTCCTACAAAATTACGATTCTACATGGCGATCCAGGAGATACGATTGTTCAATATGTAAATACAGGAGATATAGATCTTGTTATTGCTGGGAGTAGAGGGCTAAATACACTGCAAGAGATGGTGCTTGGTAGTGTAAGTCATAAAATAGCAAAGCGTGTGAAATGCCCGATTATGATTATAAAATAAATTGAGTGAGATAGTCTGTATTGTAAGCAAGACCTTGATATAATTCGAGGTCTTTTTTGATGTATAGAGGGGGAGATTATGGCCATACTAGATATAAGTTTAGAGGGAAATTGTTAACTTACAAATTTGTAAGTTAGTTGTCAGTAAAATCGATGTTATGAAATTTTTTCCATTGATAAAATAAGAATATCAAAGGGGATATAGGGAGGATGGAAGGTATGAAATCATTTCAAAATTTGTCTTATAGCCAAGGAGTAAGTTTAATTTGTTTAGGTGGATTTGCTGGATCTGTTATGTTAGCTGTTTTAATAAAGATGTTTCAGCAAATGTTTTAATCGTATGAATAGAAAATAGAAGGGAATTGATTAATATAAATAGCAAGAGAAGAACGATAAATAAAAAATAGCTCTTAGCATGTAAGTAAATGCTGAGAGCTATTTTTATGTTTATTTTTCTACACATTATATTTTGTTTAAACTGCTTTTGATTTTGCAGATCCTGTATTTAAAGTAAGAGCAAGGAAGAACATTGCAAGCACACAAGAAGCAAGGAGCAAAATGAATCCGCCGTCCCATCCGAATCCATCTACAATAAAGCCCATGGCTGCGCTAGCAAAAGTAGCTCCACCTAGGTAACCGAAGAACCCAGTTAAACCAGCGGCAGTTCCAGCAGCTTTTTTTGGTGCTAAGTCTAGCGCGTGAAGACCAATTAACATAACAGGTCCGTAAATTAAAAATCCAATGGAAACAAGTGCGATACTATCAATGATTGGATGCCCAGCAGGATTTAGCCAGTAAACAAGAACGGCAATGAATACACCGACCATAAATAAAATACCAGCAGGTGCGCGGCGCCCTTTAAATAGTTTATCACTCATCCATCCGCAAAGAAGTGTACCTGGAATACCAGCCCATTCGTATAGAGCATAAGCTGTACGTGAGCTACTATGAGTAAAGCTTTTTTCTTCTACTAAATAAGTAGGAGCCCAGTCTACAACGCCGTAACGAACGAAATAAACAAAAACGTTAGCGATAGCGATGTACCATAAAAACTTATTGTTTAATATGTATGTAAATAAAATTTCCTTTACCGAAAGCTCGCGTTCACGGTCCGCTACTTTTTCATCTGATGGATATTCCCCAGTGTGTTCTTCAATAGAAGGTAATCCGCAAGATTGAGGTGTATCTCTCATCGTAATTAATACATAAATACCCACTAAAATTGAAAGAATACCTGGGAAGTAAAATATACTTTTCCAGTCATTTGCAAAGAAATATAAGCCTAATGTAACGAGAGAAGGCATAAGCGCGCCGCCGACATTATGAGCGACGTTCCAAATAGACATTTTTGTACCACGTTCACTAACGGAGAACCAGTGAACCATCGTACGGCCACAAGGAGGCCATCCCATACCTTGTACCCATCCATTTAAAAACTGAAGTACAAACATAAGTATAATGCTCGTTGTAATGAAAGAAAATGAGCCGAAAATAATATTAATGATACCGGATAAAAATAGCCCAGCTGCTAAAAAGTAGCGAGGATTACAACGATCGGATACGATACCCATAAGAAATTTACTTAATCCGTAAGCGATAGATACTGCTGAAAGGATAACCCCAAGTTCCCCTTTACTAAAGCCTTGTTCGATTAAGTATGGCATTGCAAGTGAAAAGTTTTTTCGAACAAAGTAGTAACCCGCATAACCGATGAAGATACCTAAGAATACTTGTAAACGCAATTTACGGTATTCGCTATCAGTGCGATCAGTAGGTAAGCGTTCTGCGTGGGGCGCAGGTTTAAATAATTGTGTGAAAAACATAAAATGAAAATCCTCCCCTAATTAATTCGAAGCGTTTTAAGACAGAGAGAACACAAAAAGGCTATGAAATATAAAAAAGTTCCCTTTTTTATGATTCATAGCCGTATACTCCGATTCTCCGTGACTGTCAATATTAATTTTGACGAAAATTATACAACTTTGTGACAGGAATGTAAACGTTTTTATAAAGAAAGTTGTTGACGTATTTTGTTTGTGGGATTAATATTTAAATACGTTAAATATTTTATTGCTTAAATAAGAGGTGGATAACATGCCAAATGATATGACTCATATTGATAAGATTCAAGCTCTTACATTCGCTATAGGAAAGAAAATGCAAACAGAGCTATTAGAACAAATGCAAGCATCAGGACTTACACCACCGCAGTTTTATATTTTAAAGATTTTAGATCATTACGGAGCTTCAAGAGCGACACAATTGGCGGAGAAAATGTACGTGAAACCGAGCGCGATTACAGTAATGATTGATCGTTTAATTGATCATGGATTAGTAGAGCGCTATCACGACGATAATGATCGCCGCGTTGTTATCATTGAGCTAACGAAAAAGGGGAAAGCTACAGTAGAAGAAGCGATGGCGGCTCGTAATGAGCATATTGCAAAATACTTCTCACACTTAGAATTACAAGAGAGGGAAGATTTGTTACGCCTCTTTGAAAAGCTAGAAACAATTATTTGCGGGACACAAGAGAAAAAAGAGAAAAACTAAGAGGAATTGAGGAGATTACATGGAGCAACAAGAAAATCAGAATAGAAAGTTGTTGTTAATCGGTTTAGTAATCGCGATGCTATTTGCTGCATTGGACGGAACAATCGTTGGTACAGCAATGCCCCGTATCGTCGGTGAACTAGGCGGATTAAGTTTAATGACATGGTTAACAACAGCTTACATGTTAACATCAACAACGGTTGTACCGATTGCAGGTAAATTAGCGGATTTACTTGGGCGTCGTAACGTATATATAGCAGGATTAATTATCTTTATGGCTGGTTCAGCTTTATGTGGTATGGCAAACGGTATGACAGAATTAATTATTTTCCGTGGTATTCAAGGTCTTGGTGGCGGTATTATGATGCCAATGGCTATGATTATTATCGGAGATATGTTCACGGGAAAAGAACGTGCTAAATGGCAAGGTATTTTTGGAGCTCTATATGGTCTTGCCTCTGTAATTGGACCACAAGTTGGTGGTTGGATTGTAGACGCAGTGGACTGGAGATGGGTATTCTATATTAACTTACCAGTTGGTATTTTAGCGACAATCTTTATTGCAATGGGATTAAAAGCACATAAACAAACAGGACCAATTAAAATTGATATCGCCGGAATCTTCACGATGATTCTCGGTGTTGTAAGTTTATTACTTGCGTTAACGTTTGGTGGAAAAGATTATGCATGGGGTTCTTGGCAAATTATCGGGTTATTTGCACTAGCTGCCATTGGTATTGTTAGCTTTGTTATTGTTGAAACGAAGGCTGAAGAACCAATTTTACCGATGCACTTCTTTAAAAACCGCACATTTACACTACTGAATGCGATCGGTTTCTTTATGAGTATCGGAATGTTTGGAGCAATTATGTTCGTACCGTTCTTTATGCAAGGAATTGTAGGCGTAAGTGCTGCTGAATCAGGAACGATTATGACACCGATGATGATCACAATGATCGTTATGAGTATTATCGGTGGTCAACTTGTATTAAAAGTTGGTGTGAAACCACAAATTATTACAGGGATGCTTATTATGGCTAGTGGTTTCTGGTTATTAACAACGATGGATATGCACACAACTAAGCTTACCGCTACTTCTTATATGATGATTATCGGTTTAGGAATGGGTCTTGTTATGCCGATATTAACATTAGCATTACAAGAAAGCTTCCCGAAAAAAGATCTTGGTGTTGTAACATCATCAAGTCAATTCTTCCGTCAAATCGGTGGAACGTTTGGGATTACAATTTTAGGATCAATTATGAATAACACTTCAGGTACAACGTTAACAAATAAATTAGTACCTGTATTAGATACATTCCCAAAAGAAGCGGGACAAATGGTAACAAAATTGAAAGATATGATTCATACAGATCCACAGAGTTTATATTCTATGCTCTTTAGTCCAGAGGCATTAAAACAAATGCCAGAAGCATTTTCTAACAGTATCGTACCGGTTTTGAAAAGTTCTTTGGTGGATTCGCTTCATACTGTATTTTTAACAGGATTAGTATTTATCGTAGTAGGTGCAATCTTTACGATTTTCTTACAGAAGATTAAACTATCTGATCGTAAAAAAGCTGCAGAAGAGCCTGCTGTAGAAGAGAAAGAACAAACTGTATCATATTCATAATGAAAAAGCATCGCCTTATGGCGGTGCTTTTTTTGAGTATAACCTTAAAAGCTTTTTAGTGAGAAATGATTGACGTATTTTCATAAATGCGTTATATTATTTTGTGTAAACGGTTACATGAAATGAGGAGAAAAGAGAATGAGTACGATTAAAGACGTTGCAAAATTAGCAGGGGTATCTGTTGCGACCGTTTCCAGAGTGTTAAATAAAAATGGATATGTTCATGAGGATACATTAAAAAAAGTAGAGCGAGCAATTGAAATGCTAGATTATAAACCTAGTACAGTAGCACGATCTTTATACAATAAAAAATCTCGTTTAATTGGCTTAGTTGTTCCAAATATCGTGAATCCATTCTTTCCAGAAATTGCACGTGCCGTAGAAGATGTAGCACATAAGCAAGGTTACACAGTTGTCCTTTGTAACTCTGATGAAAATTTAGAAAAAGAGAAACAATACATTGATGTGCTTAGACAAAATAATGTGGATGGGTTTATTGTGGCAACGAATCCACAAAATAGTGTTAATTACATGAATTTGTCTATTCCAGTTGTTGCGATTGACCGAATGTTTAATGAGCGCATTCCTACTGTATATGCAGATAACTATGCAGGGAGTCAGGCGGCGACAAAGTTATTAATAGACAAAGGGTGTAAACATATTGCACATATTCGCGGACCGCGTGATGTGAGCACAGCTAATGAACGTTTTGAAGGTTTTGTAGATGTTATTACGCAAAATAATCTTTCTTATATGATTGCAGAGAGTACATTCGATCCAGCTAATAGTGAACAGGTCGCGGTAGGATTATTGGAAGAATATCCGCATATTGATGGGATTGTTGCTGGGAATGATTTAATTGCAATCGGCGTTGTAAAGGCTGCACTTCAAAAGGGAATTTCTATTCCAGACGATTTACAAATTATCGGATTCGATGGAATTTCTTTAACAGAAATGATGTATCCATCTATTACAACTGTTGCACAGCCAATTTATGAAATGGGGAAAATTGCAACAGAGTTGTTGTTAGAGCAGATGGAAGGAAATCCATTAGAAGAGAAACACTATCGTTTACCGATTGAAATTATAGAACGAAATACAACGAAGTAAGGAGATGAGACAGATGCCAAATATTGCAGTAGTAGGTAGTATTTCAATGGACTTAGTGGCTGTTTCAAAAATACGGCCGAAAGCAGGCGAAACGGTAATTGGTGAAGCATTTCATACGATCCCAGGAGGGAAAGGGGCCAACCAAGCAGTAGCTGCAGCTAGATTAGGAGCAAATGTAGCGATGGTTGGTGCAGTAGGAAATGATGATTACGGAACGGTAGTTAGAAAAAATTTAGAGAACGAACGCGTTTTTATCGACTATGTGGTACCGGTTACAGATAGAACGACAGGAATCGCTCATATCGTTTTAGCAGAAGAGGATAACAGTATTGTTGTCGTACAAGGAGCAAATGCTCTTGTAAATGAGTCGATTGTAGATCGTTCAAAAGACCTTCTTGTAAAAGCTGATATGGTTGTTCTTCAACTAGAGATTCCGCTTGAAACAGTAAAATACGTTCTGTCTATTTGTGAGGAGCATAAAATTCCAGTTATGTTGAATCCAGCTCCAGCACAATTTTTATCAGAAGATATTTTAGAAAAAGCGAATTATATTACGCCGAATGAGCATGAATGTCGCATTGTATTAGATGATTTTACATCACCAATTGAAGATTTACTGGCTAAATATCCAAACAAACTACTGATGACAGAAGGTTCTAATGGTGTTCGTTTTCATAACGGAACGGAAGTTATTCAAGTTCCAAGTATTGCCGTAGATGTAGTAGATACGACTGGAGCTGGTGATACATTTAACGGCGCGTTAGCAGTTGCGCTTTCTGAAGGAGAAATACTTCAAAAGGCTATTCGTTTCGCAAATATTGCTGGTGGTCTTTCTGTAACAAGACTTGGGGCACAGGGCGGTATGCCAACGAGAGATAGAGTACGTGAAGTGCAGGTGATTGTTGGATGAAAAAGCACGGTGTATTAAATAGTGAAATTGCGGCAGTCCTTGCTTCACTTGGACATACAGATACGATTGTAATTGCTGATTGCGGGTTACCTATTCCTGATGGAGTAAAACGAATTGATTTAGCAGTTGAAATCGGAAAACCTAGTTTTTTAGACGTATTACAAGTTGTTGCTGATGATATGGCAATTGAAAAAGTGATGTTAGCAGAAGAAGTTATTACAAATAATGCAGAGGTAAATAAAGAAGTTGAGATGCGTTTAATAGAGCCAGCATTTGAATATGTGTCTCATAAGGAATTTAAAGAGTATACAAAGAGAGCGAAGGCGATTATTCGTACAGGAGAAGCAACGCCTTATGCGAATGTTATTTTACATGCAGGCGTGATTTTTTAATAAAGGGATGTGATGAGAATGCATATTGAAATGAAGAACATTTCAAAAGCGTTCAGTGGTAATCCTGTTCTAAAAAACGCACAGTTTATGATTGAAACAGGAGAAGTCCATGCATTGATGGGGGAAAACGGAGCGGGGAAATCGACGCTCATGAAGATTCTAACAGGTGTATATAAAAAAGACAGTGGAGCAGTCACAATTGATGGACAAGAACGAACTTTTAAAAATGCGAAAGAAGCGGAAGAGTACGGTATTGCATTTATCCATCAAGAGTTGAACATATTACCGAATTTAACGGTAGCTGAAAATATGTTTCTTGGAAAAGAGTTAATGTATGGAAAAACGGGCATTTTACGTACGCGTCAAATGAATGCGATTGCTCAGCAGCAATTGGCAGATCTTGGTCTACATGTGAGAGGCGCTATGCTAGCAGGTGAATTATCAGTTGGACAACAGCAAATTATTGAAATTGCTAAAGCATTAATGACAAATGCGAGCGTTATTATTATGGATGAACCTACAGCAGCGTTAACAGATCGCGAAATTGAAACACTGTTTATTGTTATTAATAAATTGCGTAAAGAGGGCGTTTCGTTCGTTTATATTTCACACCGGATGGAAGAAATTTTTTCAATATGTGATGCTATTACGATTTTACGTGATGGAGAATATGTAGGGAAAAGATTAATTCCGGAGACATCATTTGATGAAGTAGTTAGCATGATGGTGGGTCGTAGTATTGGTGAACGTTATCCAGAACGAAATAGTCAAATTGGCGAAGTGATTTTTGAAATGCGTAACGGAACGAAAAAGGGGAAATTTGAAAATGTTTCGTTTCAAGTTAGAAAAGGTGAAATCCTTGGTGTTGCGGGCTTGATGGGAGCTGGTCGCACGGATATTATGAAAGCGATATTTGGATATGAACCGCTTGATTCAGGACAAATTTTTATGAATGGACAAGAAGTGAAAATTGATAGTCCAATTGATGCGATTAGACAACGAATTGCCTTTATTACAGAGGATAGAAAATCTGAAGGGCTTGTGTTAGATTTTTCGATTCGTGAAAATTTAGCTTTACCAAATTTAGAAAGTCTTTCAAAGGGAAGCGTTGTTAATAAAGGTTTAGAACAGCAATTTACAGAGGATATGATGAAGCTTCTTAACGTGAAAGCAGCAAACGGAGAGCAAGCTGTAAAATCTCTTTCTGGTGGAAATCAGCAAAAGATTGTAATTGCAAAATGGTTAGGTATTCATCCGCAGTTACTCATTTTAGATGAACCAACGAGAGGTGTAGATGTTGGGGCTAAAAAAGAAATTTACTCTATTATGAATAAGCTTACCGAGCAAGGAGATTCCGTTATTATGGTATCGTCTGAGCTTCCAGAAGTTTTAGGAATGAGTGATCGTGTTCTCGTCATTCATGAGGGGAAAATCGGTGGTATTTTAGAGAAGGATCAGGCATCGCAAGAGTCTATTATGGCACTAGCTACAGGGGGAGAGTAAGATATGGCTAAGAAGGGGAATGTATTACAACAACTTGGTTCTTTAATTGGATTAGTATTAATTATCGTAGTAATTACAGCTTTAAATCCAGCATTTATTGAAATTCCAAATTTATTTAATATACTGCGCCAAGTATCGATTAATGCACTCATTGCATTTGGAATGACCTTCGTTATTTTAACAGGGGGTATTGACTTATCGGTAGGTTCTATTTTAGCATTATCAAGTGCACTTGTTGCCGGAATGATGGCAAGTGGCATGGATCCGTTCCTTGCAATGGTAGTTGGATTATTAGCAGGTCTTGCAATGGGAATTATAAACGGTATCATTATTGCGAAGGGAAAAGTAGCTCCGTTTATTGCAACTTTAGCAACAATGACTATTTTTCGCGGGTTGACGCTTGTTTATATGGACGGACGTCCGATCACTGGTCTTGGTGATCATTTAATGTTCCAAATGTTTGGCCGTGGTTATTTCCTTGGTATTCCTGTGCCAGCCGTTACAATGATGATCGCTTTTGCAGTACTGTACTTTATTTTAAAGAAAACAACGTTTGGTCGCCGTACGTTTGCGATTGGTGGAAATGAAGAAGCGGCAGCTTTATCTGGTATTAATGTTACGAGAATTAAAGTAATGATTTACGGTCTTTCCGGAATTTTGGCAGCGCTTGCAGGTATTGTCTTAACATCAAGATTAGATTCTGCACAGCCGACTGCTGGTACTTCTTACGAATTAGATGCAATTGCTGCAGTTGTGTTAGGAGGAACGAGTCTTTCAGGTGGAAGAGGATGGATTGTTGGTACATTCATCGGTGTGCTTATTATTGGTGTACTAAATAACGGTTTAAATTTATTAGGTGTATCTTCTTTCTTCCAACAAGTTGTAAAAGGACTTGTAATCTTACTAGCTGTACTAATTGATCGTCGAAAAGAAGCGTAATGGAGGGGCAATTCATGAAAAGATGGTTACTGATACTCGTTGCATGCATCATGGTAGTTACTGCTGGTTGTTCAATGGAACCACCAGATTGGGCAAAGGATTCTGGCGATAAAGGTCGAAATAAAACTATTAAAGTTGGATTTTCTGTTTCCACTTTAAATAATCCATTTTTCGTCACGTTGAAAAAAGGTGCAGAAAAGAAAGCAAAAGATAGTGGCATTGAACTAATTGCTGTTGATGCACAAAATGATGCAGCGAAGCAAACAAACGATGTTGAAGATTTAATTCAAAAAGGTGTCGATGTAGTTGTTATTAATCCAACTGACTCAGATGCCGTTGCTTCAGCGGTAAGTGCAGCTAATGCAGCCAATGTTCCTGTTATTACAGTAGACCGAGTTGCGAATTCAGGTAAAGTTGTTTCTCACATTGCTTCTAACAATGTCGAAGGTGGTCAAATGGCTAGTGATTACATTCGGGAATTAGTTGGTGAAGGAACAAATGTTGCTGAGTTAGAAGGAATCCCAGGATCGTCTGCTGCTCGTGAGCGTGGGAAAGGATTCCATAACGTAGCTGATAAGTCTTTAAAAGTAGTAGCAAAACAAGCAGCTGATTTCGATCGTGCAAAAGGGTTATCCGTTATGGAAAATATTTTGCAAGCAAATAGCGATATAAAAGCAGTGTTTGCTCATAACGATGAAATGGCATTAGGCGCACTTGAGGCGTTGAAATCTGCTGGCAAAACGGACGTAGTCGTTGTTGGATTTGATGCAACGGACGATGCTGTAAAAGCGGTTAAAGATGGGCGCATGGCAGCAACAGTCGCTCAAAAACCGGAATTAATCGGAGAGAAGGCGATGGAAACAGCGAAAGAAATAACACAAGGTAAAAAAGTGGACAAATTTGTTCCGATTGAATTAGAGCTTATTAAGAAAAAATAAATAAATATAAAATGAAAATTAGGAAGGAAGAATAACAAATGAAATTTTTTATTGATACAGCAAACATTAACGAAATTAAAGAGGCAAATGCATTAGGTGTAGTAGCTGGAGTAACGACAAATCCATCGCTTGTAGCAAAAGAAGGCGTAGATTTCCATGAGCGTATTCGTGAAATTTGCAGCTTTATTGAAGGACCTGTAAGCGCAGAAGTAATTAGCTTAGAAGCTGATAAAATGATTGAAGAAGGAAAAGAGTTAGCAAAAATCGCTCCAAACGTTGTTGTAAAAGTTCCAATGACAACAGAAGGCTTAAAAGCAGTAAAAGCATTCTCAGATTTAGGAATTCGTACAAACGTTACATTAGTATTCTCAGCAGTGCAAGCATTACTTGCAGCTCGCGCTGGTGCGACATACGTTTCACCGTTCTTAGGTCGCTTAGATGATATCGGTCATAACGGTATGGACTTAATTCGCCAAATCGCAGAAATCTTTGCAATTCACGGCATTGAAACAGAAATCATTGCAGCATCTGTACGTCACAGTGTTCACGTAACAGAAGCAGCATTAAACGGTTCACATATTGCAACAATCCCAGCAAACGTAATCGCTTCATTAGTGAAGCACCCATTAACAGATCAAGGAATTGAGAAATTCTTAGCTGATTGGGAAAAAACACAAGAGAAATAATACGAAATAGAGAACCCGAGTTTAATTAACTTGGGTTCTTTTTTTTGTTTGAAAGAATTTTCATGCAATTGTGCATATTGTCTTTTAAATTTTTAATATAAGCTATTTAATATATAACAAATCACTCTTTATTTTTCACATTTCGACATAAAAAGATAGAGGGTCTGACCAGAAAACTGGAGGGCATGATTCTATAACAGAAAGCTTATTGCTTATAGAATCATGTCTTTTATTATACAAGGGAGGATAGATTACGTGTTTTTATCTGAAGTTTAAGATTGATACAAGGGGATGATTAAAATGAGAAAAAAAGCGCCATTTAAAGTGTTGTCATCATTAACGATCGCGACATTCATCGGATGCTCAGCTGTAATGAGTGCTCCGTTAGCATACGCAGAAACGCCAGCAAAAGAAAGTGTGTCTACAACGCCAATTGATCATAACTTAATTCAAGAAGATCGTTTAGCGGAAGCGCTGAAAGAAAGAGGAACAATTAATCCAGCATCATCAAAAGAAGAGACAAAAAGGGCTGTAGAGCAATATATTGAAAAGAAACAAGGGGATCAGGCAAATAAAGAAATTCTTCCAGATGATGCTGCTCAAGAAGCATCTGATTTCGTGAAAAAGGTAAAAGAGAAAAAGATGGAAGAAAAGGAAAAAGTAAAGAAAGCTGAAAAAAATGTTAGTCCTGATCAAAAGCCGGAACCAAATAAAAAGCAATTGAATGGGCAAGTTCCAACTTCTAAGGCGAAACAAGCTCCATATAGTGGACCTGCCCGCAATGATAAAGTGTTAGTGTTACTCGTTGAATTTAGTGATTATAAACATAATAATATTGAACAAACACCAGGTTATATGTATTCGAAAGACTTTAGTAGAGAACATTATCAAAAGATGTTATTCGGTAAGGAACCTTACACATTATTTGATGGTTCGAAAGTAAAAACATTTAAACAATATTATGAAGAGCAGTCTGGCGGTAGTTATACGACAGACGGATATGTAACGGAGTGGCTAACTGTCCCAGGCAAAGCATCTGATTACGGAGCTGATGGTAGCAGTGGTCATGATAATAAAGGACCAAAAGGTGCACGTGATTTAGTGAAGGAAGCTTTACAAGCAGCTGCTGAGAAAGGGTTAGATTTATCTCAATTTGATCAATTCGATAGATATGATACAAATGGTGATGGGAATCAAAATGAATCTGACGGTGTAATTGATCATTTAATGGTAATCCATGCTGGTGTTGGTCAAGAAGCTGGTGGCGGTAAATTAGGTGATGATGCGATTTGGTCACATCGTTCAAAATTAGCAAGAGATCCAGTAGCGATTGAAGGTACAAAATCAAAGGTAGATTATTGGGATGGAAAAGTAGCAGCGCATGATTACACAATTGAACCAGAAGACGGTGCAGTAGGTGTGTTTGCACATGAATTTGGACATGACCTTGGTTTACCGGATGAATATGATACGAAGTATACTGGAACTGGATCACCAGTCGAAGCTTGGTCATTGATGAGTGGAGGTAGCTGGACAGGGAAAATCGCAGGAACAGAGCCAACTAGTTTTTCTCCACAAAATAAAGATTTTTTACAAAAGAATATGGGCGGCAACTGGGCGAAAATTTTAGAAGTAGATTACGATAAAATTAAGCGTGGTGTAGGAGTTCCTACATATATTGATCAAAGTGTTACAAAATCAAATCGTCCAGGTATAGTACGTGTCAATTTACCAGATAAGAGTATCGAAACAATTAAGCCTGGGTTTGGAAAACAGGCATACTATAGTACAAGAGGCGATGATATTCATACGAAATTAGAAACACCGTTCTTTGATTTAACGAAGGGAACAAATGCAAAGTTTGATTATAAGGCGAATTATGAATTAGAAGCTGAGTGTGATTTCATCGAAGTACATGTTGTAACTGAAGATGGAACAAAAACATTGATTGATAGATTAGGAGAAAAGATAGTACAAGATGATAAAGATACAACAGATGGGAAATGGATTGATAAATCATACGATTTAAGTCAGTTCAAAGGGAAGAAAGTTAAACTACAATTCGACTATATTACAGATCCAGCTTTAACATATAAAGGTTTTGCAATGGATAATGTAAATGTAACAGTTGATGGACAAGTAGTATTTTCAGATGATGCAGAAGGACAATCTAAAATGAAGTTAAATGGATTCGTTGTTTCTGATGGGACAGAAAAGAAACCCCATTATTATTATCTAGAGTGGAGAAACTATGCTGGGTCAGATAATGGATTAAAAGCGGGAAGAGGTCCGGTGTATAATACAGGTCTTGTCGTTTGGTATGCAGATGATAGCTTCAAAGACAACTGGGTTGGGGTGCATCCAGGTGAAGGATTCCTTGGTGTTGTTGACTCTCATCCAGAAGCGTTAGTTGGCAATCTAAACGGGAAACCAGCGTACGGTAATACTGGAATGCAAATTGCAGATGCTGCATTTTCATTTGATCAAACGCCAGCATGGAGTGCAAATTCATTAACACGTGGACAATTTAATTATACCGGATTACAAGGTGTTACAACATTTGATGATTCAAAAGTATACAGCAACAAACAAATTGCTGACGCAGGACGAAAAGTTCCAAACCTTGGGCTTAAATTCCAAGTTGTTGGACAAGCAGATGATAAGTCTGCAGGTGCTGTTTGGATTAGACGTTAATAAAATAAAAGCACATTCTTCATATGAAGAGTGTGCTTTTATATTTGTACAGTAAGTTATTATTTTAGCTTGTGTAATACAACTGTTTATCTATATGTAGTGTATCAAATTATGTGGGGAAAGGAAATATTTCCGAGGAAATTGTCGAAGTATCGTTGGTATTTATAAACTTTCTTTTTAAAAGAAGAGATGTAGCATTGCTTTTACAGTGCAATTTATTTACATTGTTATTTGGCTATACACAAAAGTAATATATTAGGCGAAAAAAGAGCTCTATTGGAAGAGCTCCTTTTTAATGACAGAAAGGAGGGAGTTATAAATGAAAGAAACAATTGCATGTCCACAATGTGAAGAGATTATTACTGCACAACATATTATCGATATCCCACATCCTTTTTCATTAAGGTGTCCGCATTGTAAGGTAAAGCTGAAAGAAATGAGGATAACACCATGTTTAATATTAGTGGCAATTTGTATTATCCCACTGTTTATTATTATTGGAGAGAGTATTAAAGAATTGCTAGGAAAACATTTTTCTATTGTAGATCATGTACCAACCGTACTTATTTTCTTCTTATTTTGTTATCCGTTGTATTATTTCTATGAAAAATATAATGCCATATTATTCATTAAATATGGTTTGTTGAAAGTTAAAAGTTGAATTGAATAGGAGATTATCATTATGTTGTGGAAAATTTATTTAGTAATTGTAGCGATATTAGCTATTACTTCGTTAGTAAGAGGGATGTTTCAAACACCGATTCAAAAGTTTGATTTTGTAGTGTCTATTATTACATGGATAGGACTATTTGGATTTGTTTTTGATGTACAAATATTGACGCCGATCGTTTGGCAATGCATCTTTGTGTTTAGCATCATTTGGACTTTAACTGCAGTTTTTGTTTTACGATTATATGAAGAGAAAGATGAGCCATTACCTTTTATATTTAAATTAATTGGCATTATCCCAACTTTTCCGTTATATTACGGATTATATCAATATGCATTTTAAAAAAAAGACAATGATGGGCTACCCCATCATTGTCTTTTTCACTTTGCTTCTTACATAAATCATGCCAGCAAATGTTAATAAGAATGCAGTTCCGATAACAAAGCTAGCGCTAGGAGATGCTCCGATTGCTCCGACTGTAAAGGAGCCAGCAACAACTCCTAACGAGAAGAATGCATAAAACAATCCGAATGCTTTCCCTCGGTTACCATCTGTTGTATTTTCAACAAGTAAAGCATTAATTGCTGGGAAGAGGATAGCGAATCCAATTCCATAAATCATCATAACGATAAAGAGCATGCCTTTTGTTGCAAATAATCCGAGTAAAGATAACGCTAGTGCCATTACTGCAATCCCGATTAGCATTAGTTTTGAACGATTAAATCGATCGTAAATGCGATTTGTTGGCAGTAAGAAGAAGAGGATAGCGGTAATTCCGAATACACTTAACATCATGCCTGTTGTAGATGCTTTAAGTGCTAACGCCTCAACTTTTACTGGTAACATATAAGTGACAATCCCTTGTGAAAACATGAGTGTGAAAGCACCAATATATGCTTGTAATAAAGGTTCAGATCTCAATAGTTCAATCATATCTTCTTTGTTCATCATTTGTGTTCTTGATGTATCTTTCCTTGATACGTTATTTGGTAAGAAGAATAGAGATACGATTGTACCAAGGACCATTAAAATAGAAATGGTAATGAACACCCACTCTATACCAGCTGTTGCTTTCATAATGCCGCTGAAAGCAGGTCCTACGATTGCCGCTGTTCCAACAGCAGCACCAGATAGAGCCATTGCCTTACCTTGCCTTGCTGAATTTGTTTGTTTTGATAAAAACGTAAAGGCAGCAGGAATTAAAAATCCGTCACTAAAACCGTGCATAAAGCGCACAACTAATAGTTGTTCACMACTTTGAACAACGGTGTATAACAAGACTATGAAACTCGTAATTCCCATGCTTATATAAAGGATTTTTTTTGCACCAAATTTATCAACAGCGGCTCCAGCAATAATATTACCGATCATATTAGCGAATGAGTACATACCGACAACTAGCCCGATAACAAGAGGGGTTCCTCCAAGGCTTTGAGCGAAAGTACTCATAATAGGTAATTGTGAAAATGTATCTAAAAACGCTACGATAACAATAAAGTAAATAAAATATTTCAAGCGATATTCACCTCTCCTATGCTATTATGGCATAATGCTAATTTCAACCGCAATGAAATTGAATTAACAGATGTGGAAAAAAGTACAAAGTGACAAAATATTGAACGTTATTTGTTAAAAATTAGTGAAAACGAGATTGTTTTTTGAAATATATGGATAAAAGTATTATAATAGATTTGTAAACTTCACCAGGTTAAGTATATACATAGAGAGGGATGTATAAAATGAAAGCATTACTTTGGCATAATCAACATGATGTACGAGTAGAAGAAGTACCAGAACCAACTGTAAGACCAGGAGCAGTGAAAATTAAAGTTAAATGGTGTGGTATCTGCGGGACAGACCTGCATGAATATTTAGCAGGTCCTATTTTTATTCCAACAGAAGAACATCCATTAACACACGTAAAAGCACCGGTTATTTTAGGTCATGAGTTTAGTGGTGAGGTAGTAGAAATTGGTGAAGGAGTTACATCTCATAAAGTGGGAGACCGCGTTGTTGTAGAACCAATTTATTCTTGTGGTAAATGTGAAGCTTGTAAACATGGACATTACAATGTTTGTGAACAACTTGTTTTCCACGGTCTTGGTGGAGACGGCGGTGGTTTCTCTGAATATACAGTAGTACCAGAAGATATGGTTCATCATATTCCAGATGAAATGACGTATGAACAAGGTGCGCTTGTAGAACCAGCAGCAGTAGCAGTTCATGCAGTACGTCAAAGTAAATTAAAAGAAGGGGAAGCTGTAGCAGTATTTGGTTGTGGTCCAATTGGACTTCTTGTTATCCAAGCAGCTAAAGCAGCAGGAGCAACTCCTGTTATCGCAGTGGAACTTTCTAAAGAACGTCAAGAGCTAGCTAAATTAGCAGGTGCTGATTACGTATTAAATCCAGCAACTCAAGATGTACTAGCAGAAATTCGTAACTTAACAAATGGTTTAGGTGTAAATGTTAGCTTTGAAGTAACAGGTGTTGAAGTTGTACTTCGTCAAGCAATTGAAAGTACAAGCTTTGAAGGCCAAACTGTAATTGTTAGTGTGTGGGAAAAAGATGCGACAATTACTCCGAACAACCTTGTATTAAAAGAAAAAGAAGTTATCGGTATTCTTGGATATCGTCATATATTCCCAGCTGTTATTAAATTAATTAGCTCTGGCCAAATTCAAGCAGAGAAATTAATTACGAAAAAAATTACAGTGGACCAAGTTGTTGAAGAAGGCTTTGAAGCACTTGTAAAAGATAAAAAACAAGTGAAAATTCTTGTTTCACCTAAATAATATACAATAGAAGAAAGTAGCCCTTTTCTAGAAATAGAAAAGGGCTACTTTTTTTCTATACTGAAAGGTGATAGACTTTCCTTTAACTAAAGGTATTTTTGTTTGGAAGGGGAAGTCCAATGCTTTCATTTATGTTGACATTGAAACGGATGTTAAGAGCCTGTTTACGAGCATGGAAAGATAAAGAGTTTCAAGTGTTATTCGTATTAACAATGTTGACATTAACATCGGGGACGATTTTTTATAGTACAGTTGAAGGATTACGTCCTCTTGACGCTTTATATTTTAGCGTGGTCACGTTGACGACTGTCGGTGATGGGAATTTTAGTCCGCAAACTGATTTTGGAAAGGTATTTACGATCTTATACATATTTATTGGGATTGGATTAGTGTTTGGATTTATTCATAAATTGGCAATTAATGTGCAACTGCCAAGTATATTATCGAAAAGAAAAAAAGAGTAGAGCGGTTAATCCCTTTACTCTTTTTTTACATTAGTTTAGAAAATTATTTGCAGTAGCTTAACAATACTTTATTACACTGTAAGTGTATTCATTCATTACGTTCACTATGTATAAAGTTATAGTAATATGAACATTTGCATATTTTAATTTATTGATAGAAATTTTGTGAAAGGTGGGATATTCTAGTCATAGGTTAACCGGAAGACATTATAGGATCCTAAAAAAATATGAACAATAATTCAATTATAAAATGGAGGATTTCAGATGAAAAAGAAAGTTCTTGCTTTAGCAGCAGCTATTACGTTAGTAGCGCCATTACAAAGCGTTGCATTTGCTCATGAAAACGATGGAGGACAGAGAGTTGGAGTTATTCCGCGCTGGTCTGCTGAAGATAAGCATAAAGAAGGCGTAAACTCTCATTTATGGATTGTAAACCGTGCAATGGATATTATGTCTCGTAATACAACACTTGTAAAACAAGATCAAGTTGCACTATTAAATGAATGGCGTACGGAGTTAGAGAACGGTATTTATGCTGCTGACTATGAAAATCCTTATTATGATAATAGCACATTTGCTTCACACTTCTATGACCCTGACAATGGAAAAACTTATATTCCATTTGCAAAGCAGGCAAAGGAAACTGGAGCTAAATATTTCAAATTAGCAGGTGAGTCATACAAAAATAAAGATATGAAACAAGCATTCTTCTATTTGGGGTTATCTCTTCATTATTTAGGGGATGTAAATCAACCGATGCATGCAGCAAACTTTACAAATCTTTCGTATCCACAAGGGTTCCATTCTAAATATGAAAACTTTGTAGATACGATAAAAGATAATTATAAAGTAACGGATGGAAATGGATATTGGAACTGGAAAGGTACAAATCCAGAAGATTGGATTCATGGAGCGGCAGTAGTTGCGAAACAAGATTACTCTGGCATTGTAAATGATAATACGAAAGATTGGTTCGTGAAAGCAGCTGTATCACAAGAATATGCAGATAAATGGCGCGCTGAAGTTACACCAATGACAGGTACGCGATTAATGGATGCACAACGTGTTACTGCTGGATACATCCAGCTTTGGTTTGATACGTACGGAAATCGTTAAATATTTGAAAAAGGTCAAATCTCAGAATAGAGTATTTGGCCTTTTTATCACTACACAGTACATGGAGGTATGAAACGTGAAAGGTAAATTGCTAAAAGGTGTACTTAGCTTTGGTATTGGTTTAGGAGCTTTATATAGTGGATCTTCAGCTCAAGCAGAAATGTCTACAAATCAAAATGATACGTTAAAAGTAATGACCCATAATGTATATATGTTATCAACGAATTTATATCCAAACTGGGGACAAAATGAGCGTGCGGATTTAATTGGGGCAGCGGATTATATGAAAAATCAAGATGTTGTTATATTAAATGAAGTATTTGATAATAACGCTTCGAATCATTTGTTAGGGAATTTAAAGAAAGAATATCCAAACCAAACAGCGGTATTAGGTCGTAGTAACGGAAACGAATGGGATAAAACGTTAGGTAACTATTCATCTTCGACCCCTGAAGATGGCGGTGTAGCTATTGTAAGTAAATGGCCAATTGTTGAAAAGGTTCAATATGTATTCGAAAAAGGCTGCGGGCCAGATAACTTATCGAATAAAGGATTTGTATACACAAAAATTAAGAAAAATGATCGTTTCGTTCATGTAATTGGGACGCATTTACAAGCTGAAGATAATATGTGTGGACAAACTTTGCCAGCATCTGTACGTACAAAACAGCTACAAGAAATTCAAGAGTTTATTAAAAATAAAAATATACCAAATAACGAGTATGTGTTAATTGGTGGTGATATGAATGTAAATAAAATAAATGCTGAGAACAATAGTGACTCAGAGTACGCATCCATGTTCAAAACATTGCACGCTTCTATTCCATCTTATACTGGACATACTGCAACTTGGGATGCGACGACAAACAGTATTGCGAAATATAACTTCCCCGATAGCCCTGCCGAGTATTTAGATTATATTATTACAAGTAAGGACCATGCTAATCCATCGTATATAGAGAATAAGGTGTTACAGTCGAAATCGCCACAATGGACGGTTACGTCATGGCTCAAAAAATATACATATAATGATTACTCGGATCATTATCCAGTAGAGGCGACTATTTCTATGAAGTAGAGTAGCCTTGAAAAAGTTTCTTCGTAAAGAAGAAACTTTTTTTATTTGAAAACAGGAAAATCATTCTTTCTTTCCAATATGTATAAGACATATATAGAAGAGGAGAGAAAAATGTGGATAGAGGAATTTTTAAGGAAGTTCCATTACCGTGTGCATTTTTAGATGAAGTGGCTTTAGAGAGGAATATTCAATCGATTATAGAGTTAAGTGGAGATAAGAAGATTCGTATAGCGAGTAAATCATTACGCTCTGTTCCAATTATGAAAAAGATTTTAGCTGCAAATAATCGGTTTCAAGGTATTATGTGTTTTTCTCCTAGAGAAGCTTTGTTTTTAATTGAACAAGGATTTAATGATTTATTGCTCGGATATCCTGCTTATGATGAAAGAGCTTTATATGAAATTAGTTTGCTAACAAAGCAAGGGCACATTATAACTTGTATGGTGGATTGTGAAGACCATATTACTTATTTAGAAAAGATTGCTGAGAAGTCTAAAGGGTGTTTTCGCGTTTGTTTGGATATTGATATGAGTAGCCGTTTTTTTCAATTTCATTTTGGTGTAAAAAGATCCCCAGTAAAAGATGTGCAGAGCGCTTTGAAAATAGTAGAAAAGGTGAAGGGCTCATCATATTTAATACTAGATGGTGTAATGGGATATGAAGCTCAAATTGCCGGGGTGGGGGATCATATACCGAATCAATGGATGAAAAGTAAAGTGGTTTCGTATTTAAAGAAGAAATCAGTGTTAGAAATTAACGAAAGAAGAGGGAATATCGTAAAAGAAATACACAACTTGGGCATTGAACTAAGGTTTGTAAATGGGGGCGGAACGGGAAGTATAAAAACAACCGTTCAAGATAAATCAGTGACAGAGATTACTGTAGGATCCGCTTTTTACTCTCCTAAACTATTTGATTATTATAAAGAAGTGAAATTTCAGCCAGCCGTTGGATTTGCTTTACCAGTTGTGCGTAAACCGGCTCCGTTTATTTATACTTGCCTAGGTGGCGGATATATTGCCTCAGGTGCAGTTGGTAAAGATAAAGAGCCTGAGGTTTGGCGACCGAGTGGTGCAAAACTATTAGCTTTAGAAGGTGCTGGTGAAGTGCAAACGCCAATTTTTTATAACGGTGAGGAACGAGTAGCGATAGGAGATTCTATCTTGTTTCGTCATAGTAAAGC
>NZ_JBFUIN010000024.1:0-30925 GCF_056401855.1 Bacillus sp. P4_D3 | reverse complement strand
GTGTAAATACACATCCAATGCATATTGGAGGTTCACATGTATTTGACTTTGGTAAAGTGAAATTCACACAAGCATTCCACGGATCTAGTTATATTGATGAAGAAAATAAGACGATTACATATACAGGTATGCCAGCTGGTATTTTGTTTACGGCAGAGGAGAAAACGGTATATCATGCAGGAGATACTGCGTTATTCTCTGATATGAAGTTAATTGGAGAACTTAATAATATTGATGTAGCATTTTTACCAATTGGTGATAATTTCACAATGGGGCCAGAAGATGCTGTGTTAGCAGCAAAATGGATAGGTGCGAAAACAGTTGTACCGATGCATTATAATACGTTCCCGGTTATTGAACAAGATCCATATCAATTTGTAGAAAAGCTACAAAATTGTACAGGGAAAGTATTAGAAGCTGGAGAAAGTATTACACTATAAAAAAGAAACCCTTCATTTGAAACGACAAGTGAAGGGTTTTTTATGTGTGTAGTACAGTTTTTAAAGTTTGTATTTGTTTAGGTGATTCTTTTCTTTTTGTACGTGGCTGTTCGGGTGTTTCATTCAACTCCATTGCAACTTTTTTCCCGTCTACGAAAGCTAAAAATACAGCACCTACAACCTCTAAAAATTTTTTCATAATGTATCCACTCCTTTGTTTCATTTCTTGTCTTAATTGTATATTGAAGCGTGTGGACAAACCATCGAACGAGATGACAATACCATTACATTGTTGTAATAGAATGACTGGTGTAATGTAAGGAGCATTTTGTTATAAAAAAAATAGTACAGACATACAAAGAGAGAGTGTAACAGTTTTGGAAATATAGTATACTGAAAATACAACACATGAAGAATTTAGGGAAAAGAAAGTATGGTGAAACCATTTGGCTACCAAACATAATCAAATTTTAGAACATATTAATAGCCTGCCAGTAGGGCATAAAATTTCTGTGCGGCAAATTGCGAAAGATTTAAGTGTAAGTGAAGGGACCGCTTACCGTGCAATTAAAGATGCAGAAAATAAAGGGTATGTTAGTACAATTGAACGTGTCGGAACAATTCGAATTGAGCAAAAGAAGAAAGAGAATATCGAAAAACTGACATATGCAGAAGTCGTTAACATTGTCGATGGCCAAGTACTTGGGGGCAGAGAAGGACTACATAAAACGTTAAATAAAT
This sequence comes from Bacillus sp. P4_D3, assembly GCF_056401855.1. Classification (NCBI taxonomy): domain Bacteria; kingdom Bacillati; phylum Bacillota; class Bacilli; order Caryophanales; family Bacillaceae; genus Bacillus; species Bacillus sp. P4_D3. Next base: position 29,744 of record NZ_JBFUIN010000024.1, on the reverse strand, counting down.
TCGTTATTGGGGCTATGAAATTAGAAGCGATGATGCGCTATACAGAAGCGGGGAACTTACTTATTATCGGTAACCGTACGAACGCACATCAATTAGCATTAGAAACAGGGGCTGCTGTATTAATTACAGGTGGATTTGATACAGAAGAGCATGTGAAAAAGTTAGCAGATGAATTGAAATTGCCAATTATTTCGAGTAGTTATGATACATTTACGGTCGCAACGTTAATTAACCGTGCAATTTATGATCAACTTATTAAGAAAGAAATTGTACTAGTTGAAGATATTTTAACACCAATTGAAGAAACACTATATTTAAAGCCTAGTGACATAGTGCAGAAATGGCATGAGTACAATGAAGAGACGATGCATGGACGCTATCCAATTGTGGATGAAAATAAAAAGGTGTTAGGTATCGTAACTTCGAAAGATATGATTGGTGTTGCGAAAGATACACCGATTGATAAAGTGATGACGAAACACCCTATTACGGTAAATGGAAAAATGTCTGTCGCAGCTGCAGCACGTATGATGGTGTGGGAAGGTATTGAATTACTTCCTGTTGTGGAGGATGGAAATAAATTGCAAGGTATCATTAGTCGTCAAGATGTACTTCAGGCCTTGCAGATGATTCAGCGTCAACCACAAGTTGGTGAAACGATTGATGACATTGTAACGAATCAATTTATGACGCCGAAAGAAGCAAAAAATGAGCATTTATATCAATTTTCAGTGACACCACAAATGACGAATTCAATCGGGACGTTATCTTACGGTGTATTCACAACAATTGTGACAGAAGCAACAAACCGCGTCATTCGTGCGCAGAAGAAGAGCGATTCAATTGTTGAGAACTTAACAATTTATTTCGTAAAGCCGGTTCAAATTGATAATGTTGTATCGGTTCATCCGAAAGTATTAGAAATTGGCCGTAAATTTGGTAAAGTTGATGTAGAAGTGCATCATGAAGGTAATGTTGTTGGGAAAGCATTGCTTATGGTGCAGTTAATCGATAAATAAAAAAGTGGGGCAAATCGTTTTGATTTGTTCCATTTTTTTTGTTTAAGTTTGGAAACCGTTATTAAAGGTGTGAGTGAGTTGTAGTGGAATATGTATAAGGTTGAGTGGGGGAACTAATTGGAAGGTAATTCAAAAAGACGGAATATTGATTCATTTAGATTGTATACTATGTTATAATCGTATTGTAAGAAAATGGATTTCGGAAGGTGGTATGCAATATGTCATCAGAAGTACTCTTCTTTGGTGGTATCGCACTCTTTTACTTTCTTGTGATGATACCAATTCAATATTTATATTTACAAGGATTGCATGAAAAAAAGAAAAGAACAGGATTATCTCAGCAAGAATTATACAAACAGATGTCTTTTGAAGAAGAACAATTACATTTTCACGTGCAAGGTAATCTCTTTAATATACCATCTGCGTTTGTTGCATATACGATTTTGAAAGTGAAGGGACGTAAAAAAGCATCACAATATTGATGCTTTTTTACGTTGTTTTATAAGATTCGGCTTCTTTGACTGCTAATGGTAAAAAATGTTTATATTGGCGGAATCCATTAAATGTACTCGCGCTGCCAAGTAAAATAAACAAAACACCAACGATAATGCGTGCAGTTGAAAGTTCTAAAAAGAATTGGTTTATCCCAAAGAATAGGACGAATAAGCCGAGTGCCATTGCGGATTTTCCAGAGAGCCAACCTTTCTCCATTGGACGGTTTGTACGAAAGAATTTTGTTTTGTAGAAGAGGTACAACACAAATGAGATGATAATACAAAAGACGAATACTGGCATAATACACGCTCCCATCGATTGGTATAAAAATAACGATTTAGAAAAAAGAAAAATCTAAACTTTCTAATTTTTATTATAAAGCAATTGTTCGCATGTATGAAATGTTTTCCGTTATAATGGGGGATAAAGTGAAACTTTAATTAGTGTGGGGAGATCCCACGTACTAATTATTAGCCCTCACCAATCGGGCTTTTACGTGCATCCGGGCTCCAAATTAATTTTGCCCCATTGTTTTTAATACTTTTGAGGTGGGAGTCTTACTACACGTTAATGCGGGATAAAATGAAGAAGTTGAATAAAAAGGAGATTATACATATGCATGAGCAAATTTTAGGAGCAATTAAAGAGTTTGATACAATTATTATTCATCGTCATGTACGTCCGGATCCAGATGCGTTAGGTTCTCAGTGCGGACTTGGTACAATTCTGCAAGAATCGTTTCCAGAGAAAAATATTTATATGGTTGGGTACAACGAGCCTTCTTTAGCGTTTTTACGAGTAATGGATGATATTGAAGATAGTGTATATGAAGATGCACTTGTTATCGTTTGTGATACAGCAAATCAAGAGCGTGTTTGTGATCAGCGTTATGCAAAAGGAAAGATGGTAATTAAAATTGATCATCATCCGAATGAAGACCCGTACGGAGATATTACGTGGGTGGATACGACAGCTAGTTCTACAAGTGAAATGATTTATGAGTTTTACAGTTATGGAAAAGATAAAGGATTAACGATTTCAAAAGAAGCAGCTCGCCTTATTTTAGCGGGTATTGTCGGTGATACAGGTCGTTTCTTATTCCCAAATACAACAGCGAAAACACTTCGTTACGTAAGTGAGCTTGTTGATATGGACGTGAAATTCACAGATTTATACAATGAAATGTATAAGACAAAAGAAAAGATTGCTCGTTTAAACGGTTATATTTTACAAAATTTCACGATGGTAGAAGAAGGCGCAGCATACATTAAATTAACGAAAGAGGTACTAGAAGAGTTTGATGTACTTTCTACTGAAGCATCTGGTGTTGTCGGGGCGCTTGGTAATATTGATGGATTAAAGGCATGGGTTCTATTTTTAGAGGAAGATGATGTTATTCGTGTTCGTCTTCGCTCAAAAGGACCAGTTATTAATAAATTAGCAATGCAATATAATGGCGGAGGACATCCGATGGCTTCTGGTGCAAAAGCATCTTCTTGGGAAGAAGCGGATCGCCTTTTTGCTGATTTACGTGAGCTATGTAAATAAGAAGTTGTATGTTGAACGAAAGAGAAGGAGAGGCGCTGAGGCCCTCCTTTTTTTATTTTTCTTTCTCTATATCAATACTAATTTCAAGTACGGTATCAAAAGAGACTGTGTCTACTTTAAAGCGGTATATACGATCGTAATGTTTGTACGTTTTATTTTCGATGACTTTTTTGAGTAGGTCTTTATTTTTTGCGATGCTTTGAATGTTTTTCGTTAAAAGATGCTGGAGATCATTATGGATAGAGGTGGTCATATTTTCAAGTGTAAGATTGTCTAAATCATATTTTTTTCGATTTATAATTTTTATTTTGATTTCTTGAATTGTTAAGAGTCGTTTATTTTCTGTGTTCAATTTCTCTTGGTCTTCGAGAAGGACGTGGAGTTTGGCTTCTTGTTTCTCGATGATTTCTTTTTGTTCTGCTATTTTACTAGCTTGTTCCTGCTGAAAAACACCGTATATGTACAAAAAAATAAACCAGCTCAAAATCCCTCCAACAGCAGCACCAGCTAAAACTAAATACCACCTTTTGGCTGTATTGGCACTCGGTACTCTCATACATGTTCCTGTGTAAGCCACTTAATAATAATAAGACCAGTTTGCATACCACCAGTTGCGAAAAAAATAAGGAGAATTTGTTTTACGATATCTTTCATATCTCCGCCAAAGAAGCTTCTTTCAAAGCTATAGAAGGTATCGAACGTTCCGCCAATTGCTGCAACGAGTGCCCAAATTCTTAAGTTTTGAGCAAATTGACTAATATAAGTTAGAGCTGGTTTTCCGATGAGAAATGCACCAAATCCGCCAATTAATGAACCACCAAGTATAACTCCAAAGGCAATAAAGTAACTAATAATAAGCAGAGAGAAAAAAGTATGTTCTCTTACATCCATCGTCATTCCCCTTTCTTCTTCATATATATGGACAAAGTATGAGAAGTATGTTTTGATTTCCGCTTTCCTCATCACCTATAATAAAAGTAGTCAAATAGGTAAAGAGAGGGTACAACAGTGAAGTTTGTGCATTTACAATGTCAAACCGTTTTTAGTTTATTAAAAAGTGCTTGCAAAATTGATGAGCTTGTCATTCGGGCGAAAGAGCTTGGATTTTCATCGCTGGCCATTACAGATGAAAATGTTATGTATGGAGTTATTCCGTTTTATAAAGCATGCAAGAAAAATGGTATACAGCCTATTATCGGCTTAACAGCTTCTATTTTTAGTGAAGAAGAAGAAAGGTCTTATCCACTCGTCTTACTTGCTGAGAATGAAATAGGATATCAAAATTTATTAAAGATTTCTAGCAGCATTATGACGAAGTCAAAAGAAGGTATTCCGAAGAAGTGGCTTGCTCATTATGCGAAAGGATTAATTGCAATTTCACCAGGGAAAGACGGAGAAATTGAACAGTTATTATTAGAAGACAAAGAGAGTCAGGCTGAAGAAGTAGCTCATACGTATCAAAATATGTTCAGCAATTTTTATATAAGTTTGCAGCATCATGCGATTCAAGATGAACTGCTTTTACAAGAAAAACTGCCTGAATTTATTAATAAGGTAAACGTTCCAGTCGTTGCAACAAATGATGTTCGCTATATTAATCAAAGTGACGCACTTGTTCATGAATGTTTATTATCTGTTGAAGGCGGAACGAAAATGAATGATCCAGATAGGCCGAGAATGAAAACGGATCAGTATTATTTAAAGTCATCGGATGAAATGGAAGCACTCTTTTCTCATGCTGAGGAAGCGGTTCAAAATACAATAACAATCGCGGAACGTTGCCAAGTAGAAATTCCTTTCCATGTAAATCAACTACCGAAGTTTCCTGTTCCATCTAACGAGACGAATGATACGTATTTGCGCCGTGTTTGTGAAGAAGGCTTAAGTAAACGATATGGTACGCCAAAAGAAGTGCATATACAGCGTTTGAATCATGAATTACATGTGATTTCTCGTATGGGATTTAGCGATTATTTCCTCATCGTATGGGACTTTATGAAATATGCACATGAAAATCGTATTTTAACTGGGCCAGGCCGTGGATCGGCAGCGGGTTCACTCGTTTCTTATGTATTGGAAATTACAGATATTGATCCAATTGAATATGACTTATTATTTGAGAGGTTTTTAAACCCTGAACGTGTGACACTTCCAGATATTGATATTGATTTTCCAGATATAAGACGTGATGAGATGATTCGATATGTGAAAGATAAATATGGTCAGCTTCGTGTCGCTCAAATTGTAACGTTCGGAACTCTTGCAGCGAAAGCCGCAATTAGAGACATTGCTCGTGTAATGGGGCTCCCGCCAAGAGATATCGACATATTCTCAAAACTTATCCCATCAAAGCTTGGTATAACGTTAAAAGATGCATATGAGGAATCGCAATCGCTCCGTGAGTTTATACAAGGGAATCTTTTGCATGAGCGTGTGTTTGAAATTGCAAAACGTGTAGAGGGATTACCGCGTCATACGTCTATTCATGCAGCTGGCGTTATAATGAGCCAAGAACCGTTAACGGGAAGTATAGCGATTCAAGAAGGGCATAACGATGTTTATGTTACGCAATATCCAGCTGATGCACTAGAAGAACTTGGATTGCTCAAGATGGATTTTTTAGGCTTACGTAATTTAACGTTACTTGAAAATATTATAAAGTTTATTGTTAAAAAAACTGGGAAACAAATTGATATAAGAAATTTACCTCTTCAAGATGAAAAGACGTTTCAATTGTTAGGAAGAGGGGATACAACAGGTGTATTCCAGCTTGAATCAGGTGGTATGCGAAATGTACTTCGCGGGTTAAAACCGAATGAATTTGAAGACATAGTTGCTGTTAACTCTTTATACAGACCAGGACCGATGGAACAAATTCCAACCTTTATTGAATCGAAGCATGGGGAAAGACGAATTGAATATTTACATCAGGATTTAAAGCCCATTTTAGAACGAACATACGGCGTAATCGTATACCAAGAACAAATAATGCAAATCGCATCGAAGTTAGCTGGATTTTCGCTTGGAGAAGCGGATTTACTGCGCCGTGCTGTGAGTAAAAAGAATCGTGATATTTTAGATCAAGAACGCAAGCACTTTGTTCAAGGTTGTTTGGAAAACGGATACGATGAGACATCTTCAGAACAAATTTACGATTTAATCGTAAGATTTGCGAATTACGGTTTTAACCGAAGTCACGCTGTAGCTTACAGTATGATCGGATATCAGCTTGCATATTTAAAAGCGAATTATACGCTGGAATTTATGACTGCGTTATTATCAAGCGCAATTGGAAATGAAGATAAGATTGTGCAGTATGTACGAGAAACGAAGCGGAAAGGTTTTCACGTTTTACCGCCGTCTCTTCAGAGAAGTGGTTACAACTTCCAAATAGAAGGGAATGCGATTCGATATAGTTTACTTTCGATTCGGAATATCGGAATGGCTACCGTGACTGCGCTACTCGAAGAACGAGAGAAAAAAATGTTCGAAGATTTATTTGAGTTTTGTCTTCGTATGCCATCAAAATTTGTAACAGAGCGAAATTTAGAAGCGTTTGTCTGGTCTGGATGTTTTGACGATTTTGGTGTTTCGAGGACGACGTTATGGAAAAGTCTTAAAGGAGCGTTAGAGTATGCAAATCTTGCACGTGACTTTGATTTAGGGGATGCTGTTCCGAAATCAAAATATGTACAAGGAGAAGAGCTATCCTTTATTGAACAGTTAAATAAGGAGAAGGAAGCACTCGGTTTTTATTTATCTAGCTATCCGACAGCGCAGTATGCGGAGTTAGGAAAAGAATTAGAAATCCCATCTCTTGCTCAGGCGATGCGACATAAGAAAAAAGTACAAAGAGCAATCGTATATATAACAAGTGTGAAAGTTATTCGTACGAAAAAGTTGCAAAAGATGGCGTTTATTACATTCTGTGATCAAAATGATGAAATGGAAGCCGTCATTTTTCCAGAAACGTATATACATTTTTCACACAGGTTACAAGAAGGGGAAATTGTTTTAGTTGATGGTACGATTGAGCAAAGAAATCATAAGTTGCAATGGATCGTGAATGGACTATATCCGCTAGAAGAAATGGATGTTTATGAAGGAATGAAAGAAGCATCTGTTTACGTGAAATTGCCGTCTCAATATGAAAAAAAGCTTGTAAATCAAGTTACGAAAATATTGTTTGACTATTCAGGTTTTACGAAAGTACTAATTTATTATGAAAAGGAACATAAAATGGTACAATTATCTCGAAGTTTATCGATTCATCCAAGTGAAGAATGCTTAGGAGCACTTCGTGAAATTGTCGGGGACGAAAATGTCGTTGTGAAAATATAATGGACAATTTCCCTACACTTCGATTATTATAGTAGTAGTGTTCGTGGTCAGACCACTTGGAGAAGTTGATATCAGCCAGAATAATTTGAGGAGAGTGGATAGTTTGTCAACACTTCGTGAAGAAGCACTTCATATGCATAAAGTGCATCAAGGAAAATTAGAAACTGTATCAAAAGTAAAAGTAGAAAATGCAAAAGATTTAAGTCTTGCATATTCTCCAGGGGTTRCAGAGCCTTGTAAAGAAATTTATGACGATAAAAGTAAGGTATATGAATATACAATGAAGGGAAATATGGTAGCAGTTGTGACAGATGGAACGGCTGTACTTGGTCTTGGTAACATTGGACCTGAAGCATCTCTTCCAGTAATGGAAGGTAAAGCTGTATTATTCAAGAGCTTTGCTGGCGTAGATGCATTCCCGATTGCCTTAAATACAAACGATGTAGATAAAATTGTTGAAACTGTAAAATTAATGGAGCCAACTTTTGGCGGTGTAAACTTAGAAGATATCGCAGCACCAAACTGCTTCGTTATTGAAGAACGTTTGAAAAAAGAGACAAACATTCCGATATTCCATGATGATCAACACGGAACAGCTATCGTAACAGTAGCAGGTCTTGTGAACGCGCTGAAGTTAGTTGGAAAGAAAATGTCCGACATTAAAGTTGTCGCAAATGGTGCAGGTGCAGCAGGTATTGCAATCATTAAACTTTTATATCGCTATGGTGTACGTGACGTTATTATGTGTGACCGTAAAGGTGCAATCTATGAAGGTCGTCCTGTCGGTATGAATCCGGTGAAGGATGAAGTTGCAAAATATACAAATAAGAATCGTATCGAAGGTTCTTTAGCTGACGTTTTACAAGGTGCGGACGTATTCATTGGTGTATCTGCAGCAGGTGCATTAAATGAAGAGATGGTTCGTACAATGAATGACGATGCAATTATTTTTGCAATGGCGAATCCGGTTCCAGAAATTATGCCAGAATTGGCAAAAGCAGCGGGCGCAGCTGTTGTTGGAACAGGTCGTTCTGACTTCCCGAACCAAGTAAATAATGTACTAGCGTTCCCAGGTATTTTCCGCGGTGCACTTGATGTACATGCGACACAAATTAATGAAGAAATGAAGATGGCAGCTGTACAAGCCATTGCAGAGCTTGTATCAGAGGATGAGTTGAATGCAGACCATATCATTCCAGCGCCATTTGACGCGCGTGTAGCGCCTCAAGTAGCGGCTTACGTTGCGAAAGCAGCAATGGAGACAGGAGTGGCTCGCCGTCAAGTAGATCCAAATGAAGTCGCTGAGAAAACAAAACGATTAGCGCTGATTGGTAAAGAATAAGCGAGGAATTTCCATTGACATCATCAAATACAAAAGTATATCTCGAAATTGTAAAAAAAATCCGTTCCATTATGGAAGAGGATTGTTTAGTAGCAGGAGATCGTTTGCCATCTGAGCGTGAGTTAAGTTCACGCTTAAATGTTGGACGTTCCTCTGTAAGAGAAGCATTACGTGCTTTAGAACTGGTAGGATTAATTGAAACGAGACGTGGTGAGGGGACGTTTATTCGAAACTTTTACGATAACGGTCTTGTACAATTAATTGCTCCGTTTCTACTGCAAGATGAGAAAACAATTCGTGATTTATTACAAACAAAACGTTTGCTTGAGAAAGATATGATTCGACTTGTATGTAATTTACCGAAAGAAACGTTTTCTGGAGTACTAAGTAAATTACACCAAGTGCTTGAAGAAAATGAAAGCTCAATTCCGGTGCTTCATCAAACGTTCTTTAAAACACTTATCGAACAATTCGATAATTATTTACTCTATCGCATTTGGATGATCGTAAATGATTACGTTGCAACTCTTTCTTGTGAAGTTTCAGGAGATTCTATCGAAATCTATAGAAAGCTTTATGCTACTTTGGAAGTGAAACAAGAAAATGATGCGTTAAAAATTTACGATGAATTAGTAGAGAATATACAGTTTCACTCGTAATGTATAAAATTTGTCGAAATGACCATGACACGTTATGACAAACATTCTACCGCATAGCGGTTAAAGTTAAACGTAAAGAGAGAGGTTATTAGACAGATTGAGAAGATAAGGCTAACATCAAACATTGGTGTTAGCCCCATTTTCTTCTTACGCTAACCTTAGCTCTCAACGAAGGGGGTCAAATTGTGCTAAGAGATTTATTCGTGAAAAAGAAAAAGTACGCTGCAATACCTTCAGAACAAATACGAAAAGATGTACCAGATGGCGTTATGACAAAATGTCCGAAATGTAAAAAAATCATGTATACGAAAGAGCTTCTTAAAAATTTAAAAGTATGCGTGAATTGTGGATATCATCATCCGATGAATGCATGGGAACGCCTTGATAGTATATTGGACGAAGGTTCATTTCGTGAGTATGACAAAGAGATGGTTTCACTAAATCCACTTGAGTTTCCGGGATATGAAGAGAAACTAGAAAACGATCGTAAGAAGACTGAATTGTATGAAGCGGTTGTAACTGGTGAAGGAACAATTGATGACATGCTTGTTGTTGTTGCAGTAATGGATTCTCGTTTTCGAATGGGCAGCATGGGCTCTGTTGTAGGAGAAAAAATTGCTCGTGCGGTTGAAAAGGCATACGACTTACAAGTTCCATTTATTATCTTTACTGCGTCGGGTGGTGCCCGTATGCAAGAAGGGATATTAAGTTTAATGCAAATGGCGAAAACAAGCGTAGCTTTGAAAAAGCATAGTAATGCAGGAGGGTTATTTATTTCTGTTATGACTCACCCGACGACGGGCGGGGTTTCAGCGAGTTTCGCTTCACTTGGTGATTACAATCTTGCAGAGCCAGGTGCACTTATCGGATTTGCTGGTAGACGCGTAATTGAACAAACAGTGCGTGAGAAACTGCCAGAAGATTTCCAAACGGCAGAATTTTTACTAGAGCACGGTCAATTAGATGCGGTGGTGCATCGTGATGATATGAGAGAATCACTCCGTAAGATTTTAGAAGTTCATCAAGGAGGGGAAATGGCTGTATGGCAGAGCTAGAATTTGAGAAACCAGTTGTTGAGCTAAGAAATAAGATTCGTGAACTGAAAGACTATACGAAAAACAGCCAGATGGACTTCAGTGAGGAGATTCGTATTTTGGAAGACAAGCTAGAAAAACTAGAGGAAGATATATACGGCAATATGAAAGTATGGGACCGTGTTCAAATTGCTCGTCATGCAGAACGACCGACAACGCTCGATTATATTGAGCACTTATTTACTAATTTTTTTGAATGTCATGGAGATCGCCTATTTGGCGACGATGCAGCGATTGTCGGCGGCATTGCGAAATATAAGGGGATGCCTGTAACTGTAATTGGGCACCAACGCGGAAAAGATACGAAAGAAAATATTCGTCGTAATTTTGGGATGCCTCATCCAGAAGGATATCGAAAAGCACTGCGTCTAATGAAACAAGCGGAAAAGTTTAATCGTCCCATTATTTGTTTCATCGATACGAAGGGAGCTTATCCTGGTAAAGCAGCTGAAGAACGTGGACAAAGTGAGGCAATTGCCCGTAATTTATTTGAAATGGCGGGTTTAACTGTACCTGTTATTTGCATTGTTATCGGTGAAGGTGGTAGCGGTGGTGCGTTAGGTCTTGGAGTAGGAGATTACATTCATATGCTAGAAAATTCCACTTATTCTGTTATTACACCAGAGGGTGCGGCGGCGATTCTTTGGAAAGATGCTGGTAAAGCAAAAGAAGCTGCAGAAGCGATGAAAATCACAGCATTAGATTTGAAAGAATTAGGTGTAATTGACGAAATTATTCCAGAGGCAAAAGGCGGAGCGCATCGTAATATTTTGAAACAATCAGAAAATATAGATTTAATGCTTAAGAAAACTTTTGAGCAATTAAGCGGAATTTCGAAAGATGAATTAATCGAAAAACGTTATGAAAAATATATGAAAATTGGGCAAGTTTCGTTTTCAAACGCTTCCATTGGGATAAAATAAGAAAAGCGTGCGTTCCTCTTCGCGAATGCACGTTTTTATTATGAAAAGACACATCTTCTCCATTGTGTTTTTGTATTTTTTCGTGTTATTTTATTATAAGGCAAATAATCTTTATGAGGTGAGTACAAATGAAACGTATTGGTGTATTAACGAGTGGTGGAGATTCACCTGGTATGAATGCTGCCATTCGTGCAGTTGTTCGTAAAGCGATTTTCCATGATATTGAAGTATATGGTATTTACCATGGATACGCTGGTTTAATTTCTGGTCATATTGAAAAATTAGAACTTGGTTCTGTTGGCGATATTATCCACCGCGGTGGTACAAAATTATATACAGCAAGATGTCCTGAGTTTAAAGACCCAGAAGTACGACTAAAAGGAATCGAGCAATTAAAGAAACATGGTATTGAAGGACTTGTTGTTATTGGTGGAGATGGTTCTTACCAAGGCGCAAAAAAATTAACTGAGCAAGGATTCCCATGTGTAGGTGTACCAGGTACAATCGACAATGATATCCCTGGAACAGACTTCACAATTGGTTTCGATACAGCTTTAAATACTGTTATTGATGCAATTGATAAAATCCGTGATACAGCTACATCTCATGAACGTACATATGTTATCGAAGTAATGGGACGTCACGCTGGAGATATCGCATTATGGGCTGGTTTAGCTGATGGTGCAGAAACTATCTTAATTCCAGAAGAAAAGTATGACATGGAAGATGTTATCGCTCGTCTGAAACGCGGTAGTGAACGTGGCAAAAAGCACAGTATTATCGTTGTAGCTGAAGGTGTTGGAAGTGCAATTGACATCGGTAAGCACATTGAAGAAGCAACAAGCTTTGATACTCGTGTAACTGTATTAGGTCACGTGCAACGTGGTGGATCACCAAGTGCACAAGACCGTGTATTAGCTAGTCGTCTTGGCGCAAGAGCAGTTGAATTATTAATTGCTGGTAATGGCGGACGTTGTGTTGGTATTCAAAATAATAAACTTGTTGATCATGACATTATCGAAGCGTTAGCTCAAAAGCATACAATCGATAAAGATATGTATCAATTATCTAAAGAATTATCTATCTAATTGGCTTAATGCCTTGTATTTGGGAACGGTTTCATAATTTTCGGAGGTGCAATATGCGTAAAACTAAAATTGTATGTACTATAGGTCCTGCTAGTGAAAGTATTGAGAAATTAGAGCAATTAATGGAAGCGGGTATGAACGTTGCTCGTTTAAACTTCTCTCATGGTAGCCATGAAGAGCATGGAGCTCGTATTAAAAATATTCGTGAAGCTTCAAAGAAAACTGGTAAAACAGTTGGTATCTTACTTGATACAAAAGGTCCAGAAATCCGTACACATGACTTCGTAGACGGACAAGCTGAGCTTGTAACAGGTGCAGAAGTAATTCTTTCTACTGAACAAGTATTAGGAACTGCAGAGAAGTTCTCTGTATCTTATGCTGGTCTTTATGATGATGTTGACCCGGGTTCTCGTATTCTAATCGATGACGGTCTTATCGAACTAGAAGTAATCGAGAAAGCTGACGGAGACATCCGTACAAAAGTATTAAACAGCGGAACTGTAAAAAATAAAAAAGGTGTTAACGTACCAAACGTAAGCATTAAGCTTCCTGGTATCACTGAAAAAGACGTACAAGATATCGTTTTCGGTATCGAGCAAAAAGTTGATTTCATCGCAGCATCTTTCGTACGTAAAGCATCTGACGTATTAGAAATTCGTGAATTATTAGAAGGGCATAACGCTCAATACATCCAAATCGTACCAAAAATCGAAAACCAAGAAGGTATCGACAACATCGATTCAATCTTAGAAGTTTCTGACGGTTTAATGGTTGCTCGTGGTGATATGGGTGTAGAAATTCCGCCAGAAGAAGTACCATTAGTACAAAAACGTCTAATCAAAAAATGTAACGTATTAGGCAAACCAGTTATTACTGCAACACAAATGTTAGATTCTATGCAACGTAACCCACGTCCAACTCGTGCGGAAGCAAGTGACGTAGCAAACGCAATCTTCGATGGAACAGATGCAATCATGCTTTCAGGTGAAACTGCTGCGGGTCAATACCCTGTAGAAGCTGTAACAATGATGGCTAACATTGCGGTACGTGTTGAAAAATCATTACAATATGAAGATATGTTCAAAAAACGTATTAAAGAGTTCACTCCAACAATTACAGATGCAATTAGCCAATCTGTTGCGCATACAGCACTTGCTCTTGATGTAGCTGCAATCGTAGCTCCAACAGAAAGTGGACATACTGCGAAAATGATCTCTAAATACCGTCCGAAATCTCCAATCGTAGCTGTAACATCTGACGAGCAAGTAGGACGTCGTCTTGCACTTGTTTGGGGTGTTCAAGCATTTATGGCTGGAAAACGTGCAGCTTCTACTGACGAAATGTTAGATACAGCAATTCAAACAGGTATGGATGCGGGTCTAATCGGACTTGGAGATACTGTAGTAATCACTGCTGGTGTTCCAGTTGCTGAAACTGGTACAACAAACTTAATGAAAATCCACGTTGTTGGTGAAGAAGTTGCTAAAGGACAAGGAATCGGTCGTAAAGCTGCAAAAGGTAAAGTAGTTGTAGCGAAAACAGCTGCTGAAGCTGTAGCGAACGTAAACAAAGGTGATATCCTTGTTACAACAAGCACTGATAAAGATATGATTCCTGCAATTGAAAAAGCTGCAGCTCTAGTTGTAGAAGAAGGCGGTCTAACAAGCCATGCAGCTGTTGTAGGTGTATCAATCGGTATTCCTGTTATCGTTGGTGTAAACGGCGTAACAACAACTTTAAAAAGTGGCCAAGAAGTAACAGTTGATGCAGCGCGCGGAATTGTTTATAATGGACATGCGGAAGTGCTATAAGAAGTAATATGGAGAGAAGGATCGGAGTCCTTCTCTTTTTTTTACACAAAAAAGTATAGAGCTAGCTTTAAATGCCTGAAATCGCTTTGAAAAACGTTTATTATAATGTTTAGTAGAAGAGGGTTATTCGTCCTTTGTAAAGCTTGTATGAGCGTTTTAAGAGGCTCATAAGGGGTTTTGTAAGGTGGATGGTGGAAAGTGATGCTTTCACCTTTTGAATGAAATATGAAGGAGTGTGGAGCTGTGAAGTGGTTACTATTCTTACTTATTGTAATACCGGCGATCGAGATTGCGGTATTGATAGGATCGAGTCATGTAATAGGTTTATGGTCTACGTTCGCTATGATTGTATTTACGGGTATTGTTGGTGTATATTTGGCGAAACGACAAGGGTTTAAAGTGCTTAGAGAGATTCAATTTAGGTTAAATAGAGGAGAAATGCCCGGTGATACGGTTCTAGATGGTATTTTTATATTCGTAGGAGGTATTCTTTTAGTACTGCCTGGATATGTGACGGATATAATAGGTTTTATCTTTGTTGTTCCTGTAACGAGGGCTTTATTGAAGCCGGTTGTTATGAAGTGGATTGATTGGAAATTTAGAAAGAGAACTACTATTATTGTTCAGAAATAACGCGTAGATTATAGCGATCTACGCGTTATTTTTYTTGTTTGCTATTTATAGTCAATTGTTAGCTTCTTGTTGGGGGTGGATTATTGTTAGTTATTAAACGATAGGATACAGAGGGTTCTTGTGAATKAAAAGTGTTACATTAGGGTGATGTTCTTGCATGTAGTAAGATTCGACTAGTGAGCAGAAGTTAGATAGGAGAAGAAAAATTACTGATTAAAGGGTTCACCTGCCTTGTTTTGTATATTTATTCATTTACATAAAAAGTAATAAATGTAAGTAATAATTATAGAATAAATAGAATAAAAATGTATTCCCGGCCTGAAATATGCGTTTTTATGCAAAAAAATAAGAGAATTATCCTTTTTTAGGAAATCCCCTTTTAAATGTAGTAGTGCAAAAAGTACAGTGAATAATCAGTGGGAATTTCCCACTGATTACAGTTGATTTTTTGTTGTGTATGAGTTAGAAAACATTATTTTGATGGTGAGCCTTTAATGAATTTCCATAAATCGTGGAATACATGAGCTTTGTGTAATGTATTAAGTAGTACTAATATGACTGGACCGATGATTAATCCTAAAAAACCAAAGAGCTTAAAGCCGACAAATAGAGCGATGAGTGTCGCTAATGGATCGAGTCCAATATTAGATGAAAGTACTTTTGGCTCCATGATTTGTCTTTGGACAATCACGACGATGTATAGGATGAGAAGACCGATGGCGAATGCAGTATCACCTGTGAAAAATACGTATATAACCCAAGGAACGAAGACGGCTCCAGTTCCTAAATACGGGAGTAAATCTACAACCCCTGTAATAATCGCGATAGTAATTGCGTATGGCACGCGTAATATTAAAAGGCCGATTAGTACAATGATAGTTGTCATAGATACGAGTGTAAGTTGCGCTTTAACAAAACCAAACAAAGCTTTTCTTAAATCGACAAAAATAGTTTTTCCGTATCCGTGTACACGATTAGGTAGAAGTTTTCTTACTTTATGAGCAAGACGGTGCCAATCGTAACTAATGAAGAAGGTGGCTAATAAGACGAATACAAGGACAGTTAAAGTTGTTGGTAATGCACTAATGAAATTTGTTAATCCGCTTATAATGGCGGTTAAAAGTTCTTTCATTTGTGTCGTTGCTCCGGTGCCTAAGTTTTGAATGTTTTGTGTAATAGTGTATCGCTGTGGTTCTCCAAGATGATTAAATTTAGAAATTAAATCATCATAGAGAGGCATAATATGATTAAGTGCAAATTCTTGGGCGAATGCAACGATATCTGGAAACTTCACTGTGACAATTTGTAGTAAGTATGTTGTGGCAGATATTGCTTCAGTTACAAGGTATGTAACGAGTCCGACGATAGCTCCGAATACGAGAATTAAGCTAACGAGTACCGCTAATGCGCGAGGGAATTGTAGTTTTTGATTAAGGAAATTGACGACAGGATTAATCAAATAAGCGAATGCAAAAGCGATAATAAAAGGGTAGATCAGGCCTGACATGTGCAGCAATGCATAGAACCCAACTACCGTTGCTGCAATGACAAATATGAGTCGTAATATCATATATAGTAAGTTTCGGTTCAAAGATGTATACCTCCCATTCCAATTTGGATTATCCTAATTCGTTCAACTTATAACTAGTGAGATTCACTGATCAAAGTTGCACTTTATGTTATAGTGGAATGATGGATTTAGCCTGCTTTTGCAGCGGATTAATGACTACAGAAGCTTGTTGGTGACGCTTCTACTATATGGTAAAAACTTCATTTTCTCTCTTTTTTATTTTACCTGTTTCTTATTATAAAAGAAAGGAGAGACATCCGCTTTTAAATGTATATGCATGCTTTATTTTTTTCTGGTTAAAGTCTTGTTTGTAATTTTGGAATGTATATGAAAATCAATTTTTTTCTTTATATAATTGTCAAATATGCATCGGTATAGCATGTATAACGATAGGTTTAAGGGTATTTTTGTTTGGAAACAAGTTCATTATTTTCAGAAAGGAAGTGCAATCATGATTAGTCAGTCAACGTTATTTTTATTCATACTACTTATTATAGGACTTATTGCTAAAAACCAATCGCTTACTGTAGCTGTTGGAGTGTTATTTTTATTGAAGTTTACGTTTTTAGGCGATAAAGTCTTTCCTTATTTACAAACGAAAGGAATTAACCTCGGTGTGACGGTTATTACAATTGCGGTGCTTGTCCCAATTGCGACGGGGGAAATAGGGTTTAAACAGCTTGGAGAAGCGGCGAAATCATACTATGCATGGATTGCTTTAGCTTCAGGAGTAGCGGTTGCTTTATTGGCGAAAGGTGGGGTGCAATTATTAACGACTGATCCTCATATTACAACCGCACTTGTTTTTGGGACAATTATAGCTGTAGCTTTATTTAATGGAGTTGCTGTAGGTCCATTAATTGGGGCTGGAATTGCCTATGCAGTTATGAGTATTATACAGATGTTTAAATAAGGAATTTTATAGTAATATAAAAATTTTGAATTCTTCCTGTTCACAAAAGTCAGATAATTGTTTATAATAGAATTAGAAACTTTGAAAAGTTACATAACAGCAGAGACTTTACACCAGATAAAATAAAAACAACATAAAACAATTTTATAATGATATTGTTTTATGTTGTTTTTATCATAAAACTCTTCGGAATTTATTTTCCTCACTAACTTGTTGTTCTGAGCGTGAGGATTCGGGGAGACATTCACGCTCATGCTTTCCATGTAGGCAATGGATAATAAGAGGGGAACATCGCAACAAATTTGCATGATCGTGCATTTTGCTTGCCTAAAGAGTGAACGGGCGTTCATAATTTATAAGGGGAGCAAATAGATATAAGGAGCAAGGTTGGGAGAATTTTCAGGAAAAGGAGAGAATGTCATGACTGTTATTCGAGGTTTAGAAGGGGTAGTAGCAACAACATCATCTGTGAGCTCTATTATTGATGATACATTAACTTATGTTGGGTATAATATTGATGATTTAGCTGAGAATGCTACGTTTGAAGAAGTAGTGTACTTATTATGGCACCGCAAGCTTCCTAACGAACAAGAACTAGCGGAATTTAAAGAGACTGTATCAGAATACTATAAAGTTCCAGGTGAGATTTTAACATATTTGAAACAAGTAGATTTAAAAATCGCGCACCCGATGTCGGTTTTACGAACTGCGATTTCCATGCTATCATTATATGATGAGAGCGCTGAAATAATGGATGGAAAGTCTAATTATTTGAAAGCGGTTAAATTACAGGCTCAAGTCGGAACTTTAATTGCGGCTTATGCAAGAATTCGCAAAGGTTTAGATGTTGTTGAGCCAAGAAAAGATCTATCATTAGCTGCAAACTTCTTGTACATGTTAAATGATCGTGAGCCAAATGAAGTTGAAATTGAGGCTTTTGATAAGGCACTTGTACTTCATGCCGATCATGAGTTAAACGCTTCTACATTTACTGCACGTGTTTGCGTAGCTACACTTTCAGATGTGTATTCTGGTATTACAGCAGCAATCGGTGCATTAAAAGGTCCTCTTCACGGCGGGGCAAATGAAAATGTAATGAAGATGTTAACTGAAATTGGCGAAGAAGAAAATGTAGAATCATATATTCATAATGCTCTTCAAAATAAAGTGAAAATTATGGGATTTGGTCATCGCGTATATGAGCATGGTGATCCACGCGCGAAACACTTACGCGAAATGTCTAAGAGATTATGCGTGCTTTTAGGAGAAGACAAATGGTATAATATGTCTATCAAAATTGAAGACATTGTAACAAAAGAAAAAGGTCTTCCACCAAATGTTGATTTCTATTCAGCTTCTGTATACCATTGTTTAGGAATTGACCATGACTTATTTACACCTATCTTTGCAATTAGCCGTATGTCAGGCTGGTTAGCTCATATTCTAGAACAATATGAAAACAACCGTTTAATCCGTCCGCGTGCTGATTATGATGGACCGACACATCAAGTGTACGTTCCGCTAGCGCAACGATAAGCGAAAAACACTATTTTGATAGTGAAAATACGCTTTCAAAAGTCTGATTTTTTTGGGAAGATGTAATGATTAGAATATTTAAATTTGACTAACGGTTTGAACTGAGGGGTTATTCCCTCAGTTTCATACATATGAAATTTCAAACATGGGGGTTATCACATTGACAACAGGTGAAAAAATTACTGTAACTAATGGTGTTATGAATGTACCAAACAATCCGATTATTCCATTTATCGAAGGAGATGGAATTGGTCCTGATATTTGGGCTGCAGCATCTCGCGTAATAGAAGCAGCAGTTGAAAAAGCTTATGATGGTGAGAAGAAAATCGTTTGGAAAGAAGTGCTTGCAGGGGAAAAAGCATTCAACCAAACAGGCGAGTGGTTACCAGAAGAGACTTTAAATTTAATTCGTGAATATTTAATCGCAATTAAAGGTCCACTTACAACTCCAGTTGGTGGTGGTATTCGTTCTCTAAACGTTGCGCTTCGTCAAGAATTAGATTTATATGTATGTCTACGTCCAGTTCGTTACTTTGAAGGTGTTCCTTCACCTGTAAAACGTCCGGAAGATACTGATATGGTTATTTTCCGTGAAAATACAGAAGATATTTACGCTGGAATTGAATATGCACAAGGTTCTCCAGAAGCAGAAAAAGTTCTTGCTTTCTTAAAAGAAGCAATGGGTGTTAATAAAATCCGCTTCCCAGAAACATCAGGGATTGGTATTAAACCAATTTCAGAGGAAGGGACAAAGCGTCTTGTTCGCGCTGCAATTCAATATGCAATTAATGAAAAACGCTCTTCTGTTACATTAGTTCATAAAGGAAACATTATGAAATTTACAGAAGGTGCTTTCAAAAACTGGGGTTACGAAGTAGCTGAACAAGAATTCGGCGACAAAGTATTTACTTGGGCTGAATATGATCGCATTGTTGAAAAAGATGGAAAAGATGCAGCGAATAAAGCGATGGCAGACGCAGAAGTGGCTGGGAAAATCATCGTAAAAGATTCTATTGCAGACATCTTCTTACAACAAATTTTAACTCGTCCACGTGAGTTCGATGTTGTTGCAACAATGAACTTAAACGGAGACTACATCTCGGATGCACTTGCTGCACAAGTAGGTGGAATTGGTATTGCACCTGGTGCAAACATTAACTATGTGACTGGACATGCTATCTTTGAAGCTACACATGGTACAGCTCCAAAATATGCAGGTTTAGATAAAGTAAATCCATCTTCTGTTCTTCTTTCTGGTGTATTATTATTAGAGCACTTAGGATGGAACGAAGCTGCGAATTTAGTAACTGATTCAGTTGAGAAAACAATTGAATCAAAAGTAGTAACTTATGATTTCGCACGCTTAATGGAAGGTGCAACAGAAGTGAAATGTTCTGAGTTCGCTAATGAACTTATTAAAAACATGGATGTAGCGATAATCAAAAACGCATAATTAAAGCGGGGGGTAAATTATGACAATCAAACGCAAGAAAGTTTCAGTCATCGGTGCAGGATTTACAGGAGCAACAACAGCATTCTTATTAGCACAAAAAGAACTTGCAGATGTTGTATTAGTGGACATTCCACAGCTGGAAAATCCAACAAAAGGGAAAGCGTTAGATATGTTAGAAGCGAGCCCAGTACAAGGTTTTGATGCTAACATTATTGGTACATCTGATTACGCAGATACTGCTGATTCTGACGTTGTCGTTATTACAGCAGGTATTGCGCGTAAGCCTGGTATGAGCCGTGATGACTTAGTAGCAACAAACTCTAAAATTATGAAAAGTATTACGCGCGACATTGCAAAACATTCACCAAATGCGATTATTGTTGTATTAACAAATCCAGTTGATGCAATGACATATTCTGTATTTAAAGAAGCAGGATTCCCGAAAGAGCGTGTTATCGGTCAATCGGGCGTATTAGATACAGCTCGTTTCCGTACATTTATTTCACAAGAGTTAAACCTTTCTGTGAAAGACATTACAGGATTTGTTCTTGGTGGACATGGTGACGATATGGTACCTCTTGTACGCTATTCCTATGCAGGTGGCATTCCGTTAGAAACATTAATTCCAAAAGAGCGTTTAGAGGCAATTGTAGAACGTACACGTAAAGGTGGCGGCGAGATTGTAGGTTTATTAGGAAACGGTAGTGCATATTACGCGCCAGCAGCTTCTTTAGTTGAAATGACAGAAGCAATCTTGAAAGATCAACGCCGTGTATTACCTGCTATTGCATACCTTGAAGGTGAGTATGGTTATAGTGACATTTACTTAGGGGTACCAGTAATTCTAGGTGGTAACGGAATTGAAAAAATTATTGAATTAGAACTTCTTGCAGATGAAAAAGAAGCGTTAGATCGCTCTGTCGAATCTGTACGTAACGTTATGAAAGTTCTTGTTTAATAATTAAATATAAGCGGAAAAAGATTCGGGGCCCCGAATCTTTTTCTACTATATATTGAAATGTTTTTTTGAAATAATATGAAAACGCTATCATTAGGTGTATCCTATAATGAAACTATAGACTTATACTATACATTGCCCTCATCATAGTAAATTTCGGATAAGGTATCGCTTTTAGTAGGATAATAAGGTGAAAAAATCGGAGGGGGTTGTAACATGTTAAAGAAAAAAGTTCAAATTGGTCGTAAAATGGATGAAATTACAGTAGGAGAGAAATTATCTATCACTGAAAAAATTGAGGATAAAGATTTGTTATTGTATTTAGGGTTAACGAATGATGCCAATCCATTATATATTCAGCATGATTACGCATCCCAAACTCCGTATGAAAAGCCGATTGTCCCAAGCATTATGCTAACGGGGCTGATTACAACGGCGGTTACGAAATATTTACCAGGTCCAGGTAGTCATATTACTAGGAAGGACCTTACGTTCGTGAAACATGTTCACCATTATGAAACGTTACAAATCCACTTTGAAGTTGTGGCTGTTTCAGAGGAGGAACATACAATTGATATGCTTGTATTTGCTCATGATGAAAAAGGAGAAACTGTTGTAAAAGGTTCATTAACAGTAACACCACCTTTTAAATCTGTTTCCATTATGGAAAAAGCATTAGATAATTTTTAAAAAATGAAAGTTAGAATGATATAAAAGTAGCGCTAGTCATATTCTTATTAAGGGTATGCTAGCGCTACTTTTTGTTTGGAAAGGGTGATATAACTTTGAAATGGGAAAGGGAAGACATTATTTTTGAAACGATAAGAGAAGCTGAAGTATGGGCCGATTCAATCGCGAATGAAATGTACGGGAAAGTATTTGATGGATATGAAACACCAGATTATAAAATAGCGTATGCTCTTTCGTTTTTCCTAGCGCAAAATCGAGATTGTATAGTTCATACGGAAGTGAGCTTTAAAAAAGAGAGAGCGATCTATAAAGTTTGGAAAAATCCTGTGTAGCTGAAGGTGAGTCGTAATTACTTCTATTTTCTCAATTTTACACAAACGAGCTCCATGAATAGACAATTATATTGAGGGAGACCTTGTTTTCTAGTATGATGAGAATAACGGGGAAAATACTAGGATGAAGAAGGTTTCAAGTCTATAACTTGGAGGAAAAGAATGAACAATCGTATTTTAGTAGTTGATGATGAGGAATTTATCTTAACTTTAATTGAATTTAATTTACAACAAGCTGGGTTTGAAGTTATAACAGCGATGGATGGAGAAATGGCGCTTCAAAAAGCGACAACAGAACGCCCAGATTTAATTATATTAGATTTAATGCTTCCAAAAATGGATGGTATGGAAGTTTGTAAAGAATTACGATTGCAGCGTGTTATGACGCCGATTTTAATGCTAACAGCAAAAGATGATGAATTTGATAAGGTGCTAGGTCTTGAGCTTGGGGCTGATGATTATATGACGAAGCCGTTTAGCCCAAGGGAAGTTGTTGCTCGTGTGAAAGCGATTTTGCGCCGCACGAAATTACAGCAAGAAGAAAAAGTTTCGGAAACGCCAGATGAAGATAGTATCATAATTGCAGAGCTTAAAATTTTACCGGAGTTTTATGAAGCGTACTTCCAAGGTAGGAAACTGGAACTAACACCGAAAGAATTTGAGTTACTTGTTTATCTTGCAAAAAATAAAAGTCGTGTATTAACTCGTGACCAATTATTGAGTGCTGTATGGAATTATGATTTTGCCGGTGATACAAGAATTGTTGATGTCCATATTAGCCATTTGCGCGATAAAATTGAACAAAATACGAAAAAACCGACGTACATTAAAACGATACGTGGTTTAGGTTATAAATTAGAGGAGCCAAAAGGGGATGAATAAATTTCGTTCCAGGCTTCTTTTTACTTTTGTTTCTCTTATCGTTTTTATTTTAGTTGGACTAGGTGTATTATTAGAAACCGTATTTGAAAATTACTATATAGATCATGCTAAAGAAAGAATGGTAAAAGAGACAAGGTATGTTGCTGTATTAGCAGAGGAGCAAGGGTTTGATTCTGTTTTAAAAAAGCCGTATGTATTTGAAAAGTTAGAAGAACAAATACCAGCTTCTATTATATTTGTGGATGAAAAAAAGAAAGTTCAATATAGCGGAGGGAAACAATCTGCATTTAGTCAAGAGATGATTAAAGAACTTTCTTCTGAAGCAGGAAAACAAAAAAATAAAGTCATTACGAAAGAAACAGATCAAAAGAATGAATTTTATCATGCTGTGTTCGTCCAGGATGTAGAAGGGAAACAAGGATACATTTTGGTGAAAAGTACAATTGATACTTTGAGGGACGTTCACCAAAAAACGTGGGGATTATTAATTATCGGATTTGTCATTGCTTGTCTCGTAGTTGTATTCCTAGGTGTCAAAATTACAGGACAATATATTAGGCCGATTGAATCAGTTACGAAAGTTGCGATTGAATTAGCGAAGGGTAATTATAAAGCGCGTGCATATGAAAGTCATTCGGATGAAACAGGAATGCTGAGTAAAGCAATTAATATTTTAGCTCGTAATTTACAAGAGATGACACTCGAACAAGAAATGCAACAAGATCGTTTGCACACATTAATTGAAAATATGGGAAGCGGAATGATTTTAATTGATAGCCGTGGTTATATAAACCTTGTAAACCGTTCTTATAAGGAGACTTTCCACGTAACAGATGAAGAATATTTAGACCGTTTATATTATGAATCGTTTCACCATACGGAAATTATTGAGCTTGTGGAAGAAATTTTTATGACAGAAGTGAAAGTGCGTAAACAAATGTTATTGCCGCTAGGTATTGAGCGCAAGCATTTCGAAGTATACGGAGCGCCAATTATTGGGACAAACCATGAGTGGAAAGGGATTGTTCTCGTATTCCATGACATTACAGAGTTAAAGAAATTAGAACAAATGAGAAAAGACTTTTTAGCGAATGTTTCTCATGAATTGAAGACACCGATTACTTCTATTAAAGGTTTTTCAGAAACACTCTTGGACGGAGCGATGGATAATAAAAAATTCTGCGAACATTTCTTGCATATCATTTTAAAAGAAAGTGAGCGTATGCAAGGATTAATTGAAGATTTATTAGATTTGTCAAAAATCGAGCAGCAAGGGTTTAGATTAAATATGGGTACGGTTGATATGAAGGGGCTTCTTGAAGACATTCACATGGTGCTTGATAATAAAGCGGGTGAAAAAGAAATCTCTTTACAAGTGAATGTATTGAAACGAGTTTCCGTTATTGGAGATCCGAGCCGCTTAAAACAAATCTTTATTAATTTAATTAATAATGCAATCGTATATACGCCGGCTGGAGGCGTTGTTTCAGTTGAATTATTAGAGGATAAATATAATGCGTATATAAAAGTGTCGGATACTGGAATTGGTATTAGTAAAGAAGAAATCCCTCGTATATTTGAACGTTTTTATCGAGTTGATAAAGCGAGAAGTAGAAATACGGGTGGAACGGGTCTTGGTTTATCAATTGTAAAGCATTTAGTTGAAGCACATCAAGGTACGATTACAGTGGATAGTGAGGTTGGAGAAGGTACAACATTTACAGTTGTTTTACCAAAATCAGCTACTGAAAAATAGGATGAAGGATATTTACAATATATTAACAATGGCTTAATTAAATATTAATAAAGCTCTGTTAATATAATATATGAAAACCCCTTCATCCAAGGAGTAATTTTGGACGAGAGTAGTTATGCTATTCTCGTCACTTCCCTTTTATGCCAATGTAAGTCTGTTTATATATGATAGAAAAAAACCGTTATTTTTCTTCTCTCTATTAGTCATGTTAATATAGAGAGAGGATAGGAACGGTTTTTTTTCTGTGGGAAAATCGTTTCAAATTTGTATGGGGAGGTTTGTAGTTTGGAAAAAAAAGTCGTATTAGTAGATGGTAATAATATCGCGTATCGTGCTTTCTTTGCACTACCGCTTTTAAATAACGACAAAGGTATACATACGAACGCAATTTATGGTTTTACGATGATGTTAATGAGAATATTAGAGGAAGAAAAACCGACGCACATGCTTGTGGCGTTTGATGCGGGGAAAACAACGTTCCGTCATAAAACGTATAGTGATTATAAGGGAGGGCGTCAAAAGACGCCACCTGAGCTATCAGAGCAATTCCCGTTTATTCGTGAGATGCTTGATGCATTCAATGTTCCGCGCTATGAATTAGAAAATTATGAAGCGGATGACATTATGGGGACTTTAGCGAAAGAAGCGAGTGAGCAAGGGTTTCATGTGAAAGTTATTTCAGGAGATAAAGACTTACTGCAACTTGTTTCAGATAATACACTCGTATGTATTCCTCGCAAAGGGATTACAGAAGTAGATGAATATACGAAAGAAGCTTTATTTGAGAAATATAGCTTATCACCAAAGCAAATTATCGATATGAAAGGTTTAATGGGAGACCAATCAGATAACATTCCAGGTGTACCAGGTGTTGGTGAGAAGACAGCCATTAAATTATTAACGCAATTTGAAACGGTAGAAGCAGTATATGAAAACTTAGATCAAGTGAGTGGAAAGAAATTAAAAGAAAAGTTAGAAGCGAATAAAGAACAAGCTCTTATGAGTAAAGAACTTGCGACTATTATTACAGACGCACCGATTACTGTGCATGTAGATGATATGGCATATAAAGGGTATGAACCAAGCGATTTGATTCCGATGTTCGAGAATTTAGGATTTACATCCCTTTTAAATAAATTAGGTGTTACGCCGGAGGAAACGGCTCCAGCTGAATTAGATGATATTACATTTGATATTGTAGAAGAAGTTACAGAAGAAATGCTTCAGCAAGATAGTGCGCTTATTGTTGAAGTGCAAGAAGATAACTATCATAAAGCCGATATTCAAGGTTTTGGTATTCAAAATGAAAATGGTTGTTACTTCATTCCGGCCGATGTTGCTCTTAAATCGGATGCTTTTAAAGAGTGGCTTGCAAATGGAGAAATGAGAAAACATACATTTGATGCGAAGCGTGCTATCGTTGCCCTAAAGTGGAAAG
Source organism: Bacillus sp. P4_D3 (assembly GCF_056401855.1). Classification (NCBI taxonomy): domain Bacteria; kingdom Bacillati; phylum Bacillota; class Bacilli; order Caryophanales; family Bacillaceae; genus Bacillus; species Bacillus sp. P4_D3. The sequence continues at coordinate 3,263 of NZ_JBFUIN010000024.1, read as the reverse complement.
GTGTAGATATTCAAGGGATTGACTTTGATTTATTAATTGCCGCTTATTTACTTGATCCAGCTGATACCGATAAAGATTTCCGTGCTGTTGCGAAAATGAAAGAAACACATGCGGTAAAATCTGACGAAGAAGTGTACGGGAAAGGTGCGAAACGTGCTGTTCCGGAGCAAGAGGTAGTAGCTGAGCATGTCGCTCGTAAAGTGCATGTATTATATGATGTGAAGCAAACATTCGAGAAAGAATTAGAAAAGAATGAGCAATATGAACTATTTACAGAGTTAGAATTACCTCTTGCTCGTGTATTAGCTGACATGGAAGTGAAAGGTGTTACAGTTGATACGAATCGTCTTCGTAATATGGGAGAAGAGCTTGCGGGTAGATTAAAGGAAATGGAACAAGAGATTTATGAGCTTGCAGGAACGGAATTTAATATTAATTCACCGAAGCAACTTGGGGTTATTCTGTTTGAAAACTTAAATTTACCTGTTATTAAAAAGACGAAAACAGGTTATTCTACATCTGCTGATGTACTAGACAAGCTTATGGATCATCATGCAATCATTCCGAAGATTTTACACTACCGTCAATTAGGGAAACTAAACTCTACATATATTGAAGGGTTACTAAAAGTTGTACATGACGATTCATCTAAAATTCATACTCGCTTTAACCAAGTGTTAACGCAAACAGGACGACTAAGTTCAACGGAACCAAACTTGCAAAATATCCCGATTCGCTTAGAAGAGGGAAGGAAGATTCGTCAGGCGTTTATTCCTTCAGAAGAAGGATGGATTATGTACGCGGCCGATTATTCACAAATTGAACTTCGTGTGCTTGCTCACATTGCAAAAGATGAAGGTTTAGTTGAAGCGTTCCAACATGACATGGATATTCATACGAAAACAGCTATGGATGTATTCGGTGTTGGAAAAGATGAAGTGACATCTAATATGAGACGACAAGCAAAAGCTGTAAACTTCGGCATTGTATACGGTATTAGTGATTACGGCCTTTCACAAAACTTAGGAATCACGAGAAAAGCGGCAGGGGAATTTATTGAAAGGTATTTAGAAAGTTTCCCTGGAGTACAAGAATATATGGCTGACATTGTAAAAGATGCGAAGCAAAAAGGATATGTTTCAACGTTATTAAATCGCCGTCGTTACATTCCAGAAATTACGAGCCGTAACTTTAATTTACGTAGCTTTGCAGAGCGTACAGCAATGAATACACCAATTCAAGGTAGTGCGGCGGATATTATTAAAAAGGCTATGATTATTATGGCGGATCGCTTAGAAGAAGAAGGCCTACAAGCTCGCTTACTTCTGCAAGTACACGATGAATTGATCTTTGAAGCGCCAAAAGAAGAAGTGGAAAAATTAGAGAAGCTTGTACCTGAAGTAATGGAGCATGCAATTGAACTAGCAGTTCCATTAAAAGTTGATTATTCTTACGGTCCAACTTGGTACGACGCGAAATAAGGAAGTGATGAAATGCCTGAATTACCAGAGGTTGAAAATGTTAGACGGACGCTTGAAAATCTTGTGACGGGAAAAACGATTGAAGATGTCATCGTTACCTATCCTAAAATAGTAAAACGCCCAGATGATGCGGAAATCTTTAAAGGAATGCTAAGAGGCGAGACAATTGAAAATATCAAGCGAAGAGGAAAGTTTTTGCTTTTATATGTAACGAATTATGTCATTGTTTCACATTTGCGTATGGAAGGTAAGTTTTTACTGCATCAAGAGGGTGAGCCGATTGATAAACATACGCATGTCCGTTTCTTATTTACAGATGGAACTGAATTACATTATAAAGATGTGAGAAAGTTTGGTACGATGCATCTCTTTAAGAAAGGTGAAGAATTGAATCAAATGCCCCTTGCTGACTTAGGACCGGAGCCATTTGATGCTGAATTGACACCGAAGTATTTGCAAGAGAGATTGCAAAAGACAAATCGCAAAATAAAAGTTGTATTATTAGATCAGCGTCTTTTAGTAGGGCTTGGAAATATATATGTAGATGAAGTATTATTCCGTTCGCAAATTCATCCAGAACGAGAAGCTGCATCTTTAACAGAAGAAGAAGTAGAAAGAATTTATGAGGCGACTGTTACAACGCTGGGTGAAGCGGTTAAGCGTGGCGGAAGTACAATTAGAACGTATATTAATTCGCAAGGACAAATTGGTTCGTTCCAGGAACTTCTAAATGTATATGGAAAAAAGGGAGAACCGTGTGTGACTTGCGGTACGCTATTAGAAAAAACAGTTGTTGGCGGAAGGGGAACGCATTACTGCCCAATTTGTCAGCCTAGAATATAGAAAAGGGATAACATCGGATAGGCATTTGTCATATACATAGAGCAGAGCTATGTATAAGGGAGGAGCTTACCGATGTATCTTTATTTGTCTCTTATTTTATTAGCTTTTACATTAAGCTTAGATAGCTGTAGTGTGGGGCTAACATACGGATTAAGAAGTGTAAGAATTCCACTAAAATCAATTATAATTATCGGAATCTGTTCAGCGGCTGTCATGCTCGTTTCCATGGGAATTGGACATATGATCGCGAAAATATTTTCACCTGTTATCGCAACGCGTATCGGTGGGTTTGTTCTTATTGGAATCGGGATTTGGGTATTATACCAATTTTTTCGAAGTGATAAAAAAGAAGAACCGAAGCAAGAAGAGAAGGTTTGGAAACTAGAAATTGCTTCACTAGGGTTAGTGATTCAAATTTTGCGGAAGCCGACTGTTGCCGATTTTGATAAATCAGGAACTATTTCTGCAGGAGAAGCGCTACTTCTCGGCATCGCTCTTTCTGTAGATTCGTTTGGTGCTGGAATCGGTGCATCTTTATTAGGTTATGCACCGGCGATGATGGCGATATTAGTCGCGGTTATGAGTTCTTTATTTTTATTTATTGGAATGAAGCTTGGTACGGTTTTATCGAATATGAAATGGTTACAAAAATTTACATTCCTGCCTGGAGTATTACTCATTATTATTGGAATTTGGAAAATGTAAGTATGGGCGTGGAACATTAGTTTCGCGCCTTTGATATTATGAGGAGGATTATTATGACAGTAATAATTGGATTAACAGGAGGCATTGCAAGCGGAAAAAGTACGGTATCAGAAATGTTTCGTGAAATGAGTATACCGGTTATTGATGCAGATATTATTGCGCGAGAAGTTGTAGAACGAGGAAAACCAGCATATAACAAAATTGTAGAGGTGTTTGGAACGGAAGTGTTACAAG
>NZ_JBFUIN010000023.1:0-30951 GCF_056401855.1 Bacillus sp. P4_D3 | reverse complement strand
GGGGGTAGTAGCAGCTATGATCATTGAGGGTAACTTATTTCATGCAGTGCGGAGGAAGAAGATGGATAAACAAATAGCGCAGTTACAAAAGCATATTATAGTATGTGGTTGCGGAAGAGTAGGGCTTCAAGTTGTACATGAATTACAGGAAAAGAAAATCCCATTTGTAGTTGTGGATAAAGATGAAAGTATATTCGAACAGGAAAAGCTTTTATATGTACATGGGGATGCAACTGAAGATCAAGTGTTACATAATGCGGGAATTTCGAAGGCAGCGGGTCTAGTGGCTATCGTAGCAAACGATGCTGAAAATGTATTTATTACATTAACGGCAAGAGGGCTTAATGGTGCAATTAAAATTGTAGCAAGAGCTGAAAAACCAGAAACAGAAGAGAAATTACGGCGCGCTGGTGCAAATAAGGTTATTAATCCATCTAGTATGGCAGGAATTCATATCGCAAAAGGTATTGCGAATCCGTTAACAGTTCATTATATTGATACAGTATTGTATGGAATAGAACAATCCTTTGTAATTGAAGAAATTCAAGTTGGTAAAGATTCTATCTTAGCCAGTAAATCGTTACTAGAGAGTAATGTGAGAAATCAATTTGATGTAACAATTTTAGCGATTTTAAGGGATGGAGATATTATCCATAATCCAACGGGGCAGGAAAAACTACAAGAACATGATATGATAATAGTATTTGGTTCGGTGGAGAAACTGGGGCAATTTGAGAAAGAACTACAAAGTAAGAGGTGACAAGGAATGCAAGTATCTAGTGATAAGATTTTAAATAAAATGGCGAATGAAATTGCAAAGGCAAAAAGTAGTGAAGGACAACAATCAAAAGAACACTTATTAGTTGTACGTGCTTTATGTGATTTATTATTGGATGAACAAGTGGAGCCTTCTACGTATAGAGAACCACAAGTTCAAACACAAGTAATCGGGTCTCAGCCTATGACGACAGTTCAACCAGTTATGCCGGTTTCTGGAGAAAAAGTATATATAAAAGAAAAGGATGCAAACGGTAAATCTTTATTTGACTTTTAAAAGTAAAATCGTTTGGCTTATATGTAAAAATTGCTTATGATAAAGGTAAAAAAGGGGAATTAAGATGAAAATTTTCTTTTTACTAGGTTGTATTGCAGCGGGACTATCTGTTGCATTAGGGGCTTTTGGAGCACATGGTTTAGAAAATAAAATTTCTGCAAAAATGTTAGAAGTGTGGAAGACGGGCGTTACATATCAAATGTTTCATGCAGGTGGCTTATTCGTAGTTGCTCTATTAATGGACAAAATGCAATCATCACTTTTAAGCACTGCGGGTTGGCTTATGGTAGCTGGGATTATTATGTTCTCAGGCAGTCTTTATGCATTAAGTACAACAGGTATTAAATTCTTTGGCCCAATTACACCTCTTGGTGGTGTAGCGTTTATTGTGGCGTGGATTTTAGTCGGAACTGCAGTTGTAAAAGGGTTATAAAAAACAAAAGCTGGCATTTGCCAGCTTTTTTTTATGGTCTTGGAGCATAAGTTGCTTGTTGACTAGGTAAATACGTAATTTCCCCTGGGAATTCTACATAATCTAAGTAAATCATTAGTAGTAAATAGCGCTTTCCAGATTTCGGTTCACTAATTACGATATGATCACGACCAGCTGCCTCGATGATCCCAGTATAAGACTGTGTACCAAGCGAACTACCACGTTCATAAGTCATTACAACTGTAGCTGGTTTACCTTTGTTTAAACGAAGGATGTTTTCAATATACGATTGCTCTAGTGGTAACATCCCTTGAGAAACTGCAAGTTGAGCTTGAGCAGCTTGTTGTTGCATTGCTTGCTGTTGCTGTTGCTGTTGTTGCTGTTGCTGTTGTTGTGGGGTCATTTGTTGCGGTTGTACATAAGTTCCAGATGGTTGATAAAAACCTGTTCCGTAGTACGGGTTTTGTTGCTGTGCCATTCAAAAATCCCTCCCCATTTTCATTCCTTAATATACGCCTGGACAATCTCCACCAGATGGTTGGAAGAAGCAGTGCTTTTTAAAGCGACCAGAATTTTGTTGGTCATACCAAGTTGGTGGGCAAGGGCCTTCAGGTCTAAAGAACCATAAGGCAAAGTTGGCGGGCCAAAAACGTTGTCCCTGAATAGTCCGTCTTGCCAATGCGATATCTTGTTCTCTCGCTCGTTGATAAAAATACCCTTTTTGAGTTGCCTCAAAACCACCAGGATTTTGATAAACCATTTGACGTAAATTACGTATTTTTTTGAAATCTAAACAATTTCCGCGGACACGATTTACCCCAACGTTTCCGACCATTAACATCCCTTGTTGGCCTTCTCCTTCGGCTTCAGCACGCATCAGTCTAGCTAATAACTTAACATCTTCTTCGTTATACGCGATAACACCCATTATGTGTCACCTCTCTTTTTGGAATGCCTTGTAGAAAGAGGTTCATTTCTAGATGAAGTGTGGAACAATTACTAGTTCATACGTATGAGAAAAAGGACGCAGATATGACAACCAAACGAAGTTTTACATCTAGAGGGGAAAATAAAAAAAGCTAGCGTGAGCTAGCTTTTCATCATTAAAATACTTTAGACCATAAGTTTGAGAAGAAATCGCCAATTGAACGCATTGTTAATACGAACCAATTTGCTTTTTCTACTTCTTCAGTCGTTTTTGCAGTAACTTTCATACTTTTATTTCCGTCTAAGAAACCGTATTTATCAGTTGATTCTAAAACGATTGAACCTACTTTTGCATCTTTCTTAATAGGAGCAACTAAATGCCCATCTTCAGCAAGTGATTTATCTGCTTCAGTAGAAATTTTGTAAGGTGATTTGCTACCTTTTGCAGTAACTACTGTCACTTCTTTTTCTGGTGCAACTGTTACGTAGTCTTCTTTTCCTTTTACTACAGAAATTTTGTTATTTTTATCTATTTTTAATTTCTGTTTTTCGAAGTTATTAAATCCATACTCAATTAATGCGCGAGATTCTGTGAAACGTTCGTCCATTGATTTCGTTTTAATAATAACAGAAATAAGACGTAAATCACCGCGTTTTGCTGTAATAGTGAATCCGTATCCAGCGGTATCAGAACTTCCTGTTTTTAAACCATCAGCTCCTTCATAAGAGAAAGCAGCACCTGGTAACATCCAGTTCCAATTTTCCATACGAATTGGTTTCGGATGATTATCTGGGAAGTTTCTAAATCTTTGTTTTGTATCCTCTAGCATTTCTGGATACTTTGTAATAATTGTTTTTGAAAGAATACCCATATCGCGAGCTGACATGGAGTTTTCTCCATTCGGATCAGTTCCTTCAGGGTGTTTTCCTTTTAAATCAGCGTTGTTTAACCCTGTAGCGTTTACAAATTTATATTTCTTTAACCCTAGTTTTTTCGCATGTTCATTTGCAAGATTTAAGAAGTTCTTTTCACTTCCTGCAAGTAATTCTGCTAAAGCAATACTAGATCCATTCGCAGAGAAGATAACGATAGAATGATATAATTCTCTTACAGTATACTGGCGTCCCTTTTCGAACGGTACGTTAGAGAATTCATTATTACGTGAAACTTCATAAGCGTAATCAGAAATGTTTACTTTCGTATCCCAAGTGATTTTTCCTTCTTTAATTGCTTCTAATACGGCATAAACAACAATTAATTTTGACATACTAGCGATAGCTAGTAGTTCATCTGGATTTTGTTCATGCAGTATTTTTCCTGTATCTGCATCAAATAGAAGTGCAGCAGCTGCCTCTATATGTATTTTTTCTTCCGCATGGGATGTTGTTACTCCTAAGGAAGAAAATGACAATAGAAACAATAGTGAAATAGACAAGATTTTCTTCATATACATTATCACCTTCGCATCGTTATTAGCATATAGCTCGTACCATTTTAGCATAAATTTGGATATGAAAAGGTTACAATCTTACAAGAAATTTGAAAAGAATTTGTCGATTTTTGTTCAAATTTGCAGAGAAAAGAAGGTTTTTGCAGGTAAATGTAGAGGGTAATAAAAAAAGGAACGAATTTCGTTCCTTTTTTATATTATATGTGTAAAAATGTTGTTACTTTTTCGCTTGGTAAAATGTTTCCGACAAAGAATGTTCCAAATTCACCGTAGCGAGCACTTACTTCATCGAAGCGCATTTCATATATAAGTTTCTTAAATTGAAGAACATCGTCAGCAAATAATGTTACGCCCCACTCAAAATCGTCAAATCCAACTGATCCTGAAATAACTTGGCGCACTTTACCTGCGTACTGGCGACCGATTTTGCTATGACTGTACATAAGTTTCTTACGTTCATCCATAGGAAGCATATACCAGTTATCATTACCTTGGCGACGCTTATCCATTGGATAGAAGCAAATGTGATTTGCTTTCGGTAACTCAGGATATAAGCGAGCTAAGACTTGTGGGTTTTGGTATGGGTCTTCATCAGCTGGAAGATAGTTGCTTAGTTCAACAACAGATACGTAAGAATATGCAGGAACTAAATATTCAGCTAATGTTGTTTTATTTAATTCTGTTTCGATTTCATTTAACTCTTCCATTGTTGGACGTAAGATCATAAGCATAATATCTGCTTTTTGACCAACAACTGTATACATTGCATGACTGCCTTTTTTTGCAGTAGCTACTTCGTTCCATTTTTCAACGACATTTAAAAATTCAGACACTGCTTGTCCGCGTTCGTCACTAGATAATGTTTTCCATGCTGCCCAATCAATAGAACGTAAATCATGTAAACAATACCAGCCATCTAACGTTGTTGTTGCTTCACTCATTCTATTCACCTCAGTTAATGATATTTTACACGTTAACTATAGCATATATAGGATTAAAAACATCTACATAAAGTTTCGGTGCATAAAACTGTCACATTTATCCCGCATTAACGGGCAGTAAAACTCCCACCTCAAAATTCAGCTGGAGCAAAGAAGTTATGTGGGAGATCAACTGCCCGTAAACGCCCGATTGGTGAAGGCTAATAATCAGTGGGGGATGAACAATCCCCCCACTGATTAAAGTTTCACTTTATATTTACTGGAAAACGGGAGAAAATAAGGCTTAAGTAGGCTTTATTTTCCGGCTGAATTTTATGAAAATATAATCATTTTCATTTTATCTATTTTTTGGGAGCTATAAGTTTAAAATATAGCTGAAAAGAAGTATTCTTAAAGGTAGATTAGTTTTTAACATTTGTAGGAGGGTTTATTCGTGAGCAATTTATTTACAGCAGTAAAAGAAAAAGTTCAAGGAAAAGGCATTTCTATCGTACTTCCTGAAGGAACTGATGAAAGAATTTTAGGCGCTGCAGAGCGTTTAGCAAAAGAAGAGTTAGTAAAACCAATTTTAGTTGGTAATAAAGAAGAAATTAGCGCAAAAGCTGCTAGCATGAACTTAACATTAGCAGGCGTTGATATTTACGATCCAGCTACATACGAAGAGATGGATGCAATGGTAGCATCTTTCGTTGAACGCCGTAAAGGTAAAGCAACGGAAGAAGACGCTCGTAAAATCCTTAAAGACGAAAACTACTTCGGTACAATGCTTGTATACATGGGCAAAGCACAAGGTTTAGTAAGTGGTGCAGCTCACTCTACAGCTGATACAGTTCGTCCAGCACTTCAAATTATTAAAACAAAACCAGGCGTTACAAAAACTTCAGGCGTATTCATCATGGTACGTGAAGAAGAGAAGTATGTATTCGCTGATTGCGCAATTAACATTGCACCAAACAGCCAAGATTTAGCTGAAATTGGTATCGAAAGTGCAAAAACGGCTGAACTATTCGGTATTGACCCACGCGTTGCTATGTTAAGCTTCTCTACAAAAGGTTCTGCGAAATCTCCAGAAACAGAAAAAGTTGTAGAAGCAACTCGCATTGCAAAAGAAATGGCTCCTGAATTAGCTTTAGATGGAGAATTCCAATTCGATGCTGCATTCGTACCATCTGTAGCTGAGAAGAAAGCTCCAGGTTCTACAATTAAAGGTGATGCTAACGTATTCGTATTCCCAAGCCTAGAAGCTGGTAATATCGGCTACAAAATCGCTCAACGCTTAGGTAACTTCGAAGCAGTAGGACCAATCTTACAAGGTTTAAACATGCCTGTAAATGATCTATCTCGTGGATGTAACGAAGAAGAAGTGTACAAGTTAGCTTTAATTACAGCAGCTCAAGCACTTTAATTCTATAATGAATTAATATGAAAAAAGACCACCCTATTTCTTTTGAAATGAGGGTGGTCTTTTTTATTTTTCTAAACCAAGTGCCTTATTATTACGGTCAATAATACGTTGTAAATTTGTCTCATATAAAGGAACTTCATCTACTGTGAGTTGAGATGGTGTTAACTTTGGAGCGAATTGTTGCAACGTTTTTAAAAGGCGCATCATTAAATCTTGCACTGTAATTGTTTCGCCAAGTAATTCAGATAGTGAAGCCATCGTACTCGGCACAATTTCAGGATACGTAAATCGTGTTTCTTCGCCTTGAATTGCTACGTTGTAAAAGTCACGAACGAGTGCGGCACGCTCAGATCCGCTTCCTGTCGCACATAAGTAAATTTGTACAGCAACGCCTCCGCGAATACGACGTTGAGAAATACCAGCAAATTTTTGATCGCGAATGCTCAAATCATAGCTACCAGGACAATAAGAACCAACAATTTCTTTTGCCTCGATAGTAACATCGTAATCTTTTAACATTTCCTTAATTAAATGCCACATCGTATCGTATCCAAGGTCGATGTCGATACCTTTTTCTGTTTCTTGGAATAAAAGTGATACGTTTAAAACACCTTCATCAAGTACGACCGCAAGTCCACCGGAATTACGAACGATAACATTAAAGTCGTTTTCTTTTAAAAAGGAAATACCTTCTTCTAAATGTGGTAGGCGTGAATCTTGAATGCCAAGAACAATTGTATTGTGATGAACCCAAGAGCGCATTGTTGCAACGGATAGACCATTTCCAATACTTGTGCATAACGTGTCATCCATTGCGAATGACTGCAGTGCATGGAATGTTGGTCCTAAACTAGACTGGTCGACAATACGCCACTCTGGCTGAGATAAAATCGAACGGGAATTGCTCATATAACTAACCCCTTATTTATAAAATGATAACCTCTATTATAGCAAAAAATGAAGAAAGGGGTTTTTTCGGATATAAAGGGGGATTTTGAAGTGAAAGAATAAAAAGGATGCATTGCATGCATCCTTTTTATTCTGCAATTTTTTCTAAGTTACCGTTTCGATCCATGCGGAAAGATGTTTGTGAGCGTTCCTCATCATCCATTACTGCTAATTTACGAGCACGGTTCATAATATTCATAAGTGTTTCGTAATCCTCTTGTACAGTATGAGATTGTTGTTCTAATTTTTCTAGTTTCCTTTCTAGTTCTTCATTTCGCAAGATTTGCGCTTTAATTTCTTGTTTCAATCTCGTATTCTCGTTTTCAAGAGCTGTTACTTTTATATTTGAAGATCCAACTGTTTGTAAAAAGTAAATAACATCTTGCATTGTTATTGAGCTTTTTGGAGCAGGGACAGTCGGCTTTTGATATGGAATAGCTTCTGTATATTGAACAGCTGTTTCATACGGTACGTGTTCTTCATAATCAGTTATCGCCTCTGAAGCTGGTGGTGTATAAAGCAAACGTTTTTTTGCCTGTTCACCGCCCGCAGCACGCATTTTATCTTTACGATGTTTTTTTGCTAGTTGAAGAGCTTGTTCATAGCTATAGCGAACAACAGCATTCCAGCGGAAACCACAAGCAGCAGATGTGCGATTTAACTGATCACCTACTTCTTCAAATGCATTTAACTGAGTACTTCCTTCTCGAACATGGCGAAGCACCGTTTCAGCAAGTAATAAATCGTCCTCGTCTGTCCAAGCATCTTGTCTTACTTTCATAGATTCAACTCCCTTTCTTTTTATGAACTTCCTATTTTTATAATGGGCAAAAAAATGAGCTTTTATACAAAGCTTTTAAAAATATGGTAGATTTCAATGAAGAGAAGAAATATGGCTATGAATGATGGAAGCTTTTGAAGGAGAAAATATAAAAAATAGGTAGCCTTATATAGGAATAGAGCTACGCCCGGAGACTTGCAACAAGCTTCAAAGAGCGGTAAAATACCATTTAGTGTTTATTTTTAAATGTACTTGTGAAAAGTTTAAAATAGAGGAAGTGTTATATATAATGGGAAACGAATTTCGTGTGTGTGATGATTGTCAGGCAACGAACGTTAAAACGTTGATTCCGAAGTTAAAAAAAGTAGATTCATGTGCAACGATTGAGGTTGCATGTCAGTCTTACTGTGGCCCTGGTCGTAAAAAATCATTCGCGTTTGTAAATAATCGTCCAGTTGCGGCTCCAACAGAAGACGAATTAATTGTAAAAATTGAAGCAAAGTTAAATAAATAAGAAAAAGAAGAGTGAACAGATTACTCTTCTTTTTTTATGTCCATAAGATAGCGCTTTGTATGAATTCGTATTTCAAAATAATGGTTGACAGTCTTTTGACGTGGTAGGTAGAATAGAAAGTGTCTGATTCTGAGAATCATTATCACGAAAAATGTCAATTCACCTAATTTTTTTATTATTATTTGAGAATAAATTTCATTTTATTAAATATATGTTGTTGGTTAGGATGGTTGAGGGATGGAAGCGAGCGCAAGGAGTATAGGACAGCAAGATGTGAATGTTAAAGAGATTAAGAGCAGACCGCTCGTTGCTTCTATTATTTTAATAGCAGGCACAATTTTGTTAGCTTTAAGCATGGCAGTTTCTATTTCGTTTGGTGCAGCAGATATTAGTTTAAAGACCGTTTGGCAAGCTGTATTTCAGTTTGATGGGTCTATAACGCATCATAACGTAATTCAAGAACTTCGTATGCCTAGAGCAATAGGGGGCGTAGTTGCAGGTGCCTTTTTAGCGGTATCAGGAGCAATTATGCAAGGTATGACACGAAATCCACTTGCATCCCCATCGTTAATGGGGATTACAGATGGTGCAGTATTCGGGATTGCAATTATGTATGCATTCTTCCCTAATTCACCTTATTTAATGTTCGTTATCGCATCTTTTATTGGAGCTGCGTTTGGAGCGAGCATTGTATATGGTATTGGGTCTTCTTCACCAGGTGGATTAACGCCTGTGAAATTAGCTTTAGCTGGTGCAGCAATTAGTGCTTTATTAGGGGCAATTTCATCTGGAATTGCATTGTATTTCAACCTTGCCCAAGAGGTAAGTATGTGGAATGCAGGCGGTGTTGCCGGAGTGAAATGGCAAAGTATTAATATGTTAGTACCGATTGGCCTTGTTTGTCTCGTCATAGCAATTATGATGTCGAGATATATTACAATTTTAAGCTTTGGTGAAGAAATTGCGATTGGACTTGGTCAAAATACGACATTAATTAAATTTATCGGAACAGTACTTGTTCTTGTATTAACGGGTTCTGCGGTTTCTATGGCAGGATCAGTTGGATTTGTTGGACTTGTAATTCCGCATATGACTCGTTTCCTTGTAGGCTCAGATTATAGATGGGTTATTCCATGTTCTGCAGTCTTAGGTGGATTGTTAATTGAATGTGCAGATATGTTATCTCGCGTTATTAATCCACCATTTGAAACGCCAATTGGAGCAATTACAGCGCTAATTGGGGTGCCATTCTTCCTCTACTTAGCACGTAACGAAGGGAGAGGAAAAATGTGAGGACGAGCGTCTTAACAAAAAAGAACGTTTCTATTTTAACGATTTTAGTAGGATTAATCGTTGCTATATTTTTAATAAGTTTAAATACAGGAACATTTAAAATACCTCCAATAGATGTATTAAAGTCATTGGTTGGATTAGGTGCAGAAGATCAATCTGTTATTTTATTTGAATTTCGTATGCCACGTATGGTTATAGCTATATTGGTTGGTTCTGCGTTAGCTATGTCAGGTGCAATTTTGCAAGGGTTATCACGAAACCCACTTGCTGATCCAGGTATTATAGGTATTAACGCCGGAGCGGGATTAACAGTTGTTGTATTCGTCTACTTTTTCTTTGGGAAAGTTGGAACTGGTACATTTTTATCTGTATTTATCCTTCCATTCTTCGCACTAGTAGGAGCGATATTAGCGGCGATTATTATTTATTTACTAGCATGGAAAGACGGTGTTTCATCCACTCGATTAATTCTTGTTGGTATCGCTGTTGCAGCCGGATTTGGTGCTGTTAGTTTAATTTTTTCTATGAAAATGACATCTAATGATTTCCGCTTTGCAACAATTTGGTTGGCAGGAAGTTTATGGGGAACAGATTGGAAGTTCGTATTAAGTGTACTCCCATGGATGGTTATTTTCTTGCCACTTGCCATTAGTAAAGCGCACATATTAAATGTAATGAATTTAGGCGACTCTACAGCAGTTGGCCTTGGTGTAAACGTAGAAAAGGAAAGACGTAAATTATTATTTATTGCAGTTTGTTTAGCTGGTGCATCTGTTGCTGTTGCGGGCGGAATCGGTTTTATCGGTTTAATGGCTCCGCATTTAGCGAGAAGCCTCGTTGGTGGTAAACATCAAATTATGTTACCAACGGCTGCATTAATAGGAACGTTCTTGCTTTTATTTGCAGATGTAATCTCAAGAAGTGTGTTACCAACTTCAGAAATACCGGTCGGTCTTGTTATTTCTGTAATTGGCGCACCATATTTCATATATTTACTTATGAGGACAAAATAAAGGGAGGCTTTTTGTATGGCAACTTTAGCAGTTGATGCGGTATCTGTTGGCTATAATGAAGGGTTAATTATAGATGGATTAACAGTTGAAATTCCGGAAGGGCAAATTACAACGATTATTGGACCAAATGGTTGTGGGAAATCTACATTATTAAAAACGGCTTCTCGTATTTTGAAAGCAAAACGAGGTACTGTTTATCTTGATGGAAAAGCAATTGAGAAACAGCCAACGAAAGAAATCGCAAAGAAAATGGCGATTTTACCACAAACTGCAGAAGTGCCAACAGGCCTTACTGTGTTTGAACTTGTTTCATATGGACGTTTTCCTCATCAAAAAGGATTTGGAACATTGAAAGAAGAGGATTATCGCTACATTCACTGGGCACTTGAAGTGACTGGGATGACAGAATTCGCAAATCGTCCAGCAGAAGCTTTATCAGGTGGTCAGCGTCAACGTGTATGGATTGCGATGGCTCTTGCACAAGGAACAGATTTACTCGTGTTAGATGAACCAACAACATACTTAGATATGGCTCATCAACTTGAAGTATTAAACTTACTGAAGAAGTTAAACAAAGAAGAAGGCAGAACGATTGTTATGGTTATTCATGATTTAAATCATGCTTCTCGTTTCTCTGATCATATGATTGCATTAAAAGCTGGGAAGTTAATGAAACAAGGAACGCCAGATGAGGTTATGACAAGTGAAACGCTTCGAAATGTATTTGAGATTGAAGCTCAAATCGTTCCATGTCCAGTAAACTGTAAACCAATTTGTTTAACATACGATTTAGCGATGATTAATAATCAATTGCGTAAAAAAGCATAATTAATAGAATGTCCCCCTCTTAAAGAGGTGAGAGGGGGAGTTCTAATGGACGTTGAACTTCTTACCCATGGATGGGAAGTTGAACGCCCGTTAGAACGGGCTATAAACAACAATTAATAAAAATATATTAATTAAATGTTGTTTTCGTTTCTTATAGTTACATGCAAATTATAAGAGAAATACAGCTAGAAGGAGTGGGAATATGAAGAATTTTAAAATGGCACTATTAGCAATGGTACTAGTTGTTACTTCTGTACTATTTGCAGCTTGTTCTAACAAAGAAGAAGAAAAGAAAGCAGATGCGAAGGATACGAAAACTGAAGAGCGCACTGTACAACACGCAAAAGGGGAAATTAAAATCCCTGCAAATCCAAAGAAAATTGCTGACCTTAGTGGTTCAACAGAAGAATTATTAATTTTCGGCATGAAACCGATTATTACTGCAAATACAACACAAGAAAAAATTGATGGACATATTGCAAAGAAATTAGAAGGTGTGAAACCAGTAGGTTCTGCTTGGGGCGATAAAATTAACATCGAGGCAGTAGCTGCTGCAAAACCAGACTTAATTCTTGTAAACAATCGTCAAGAAAAGATTTATGATCAATTATCTAAAATTGCACCAACAGTTATGTTAAAAACTCCATTAGACCAATGGCGTCCAAAATTCGAAGAAGTAGGTCAAATCTTCGGTAAAGAGAAAGAAACAAAAGAATGGTTCAAACAGTATGATGAAAAAGCAAGCAAATTACATGACAAAATCATCGCTAAAACTGGTGATGCAACATTCATGAAAATGGCTGCATATCCAAATGCTTTCCGCGTATACGGTGACTACGGTTACGGTAGCGTAATCTTTAATGACTTAAAATTACCAGCAGTTAAAGGTACACCAACTGATAAACCGCTAGTACAAGTACAAAAAGAAGCTTTAATCGATTACAACCCAGATTACTTATTCGTATTTACAACTGGTGACGGTTCTCAGCGTCTAAAAGAATTCCAAGAAGAATCAATTTGGAAAAACATGAACGCTGTTAAAAATAATCACGTATTCACAATTAGCAATGAAGACCTAAACAAAGGATACTTCCCACTAGGTAAAGAAATGATCCTAGACGAAGTTGCTGAATTTGTTTTAGGAAAATAATATATAAAGAAAAATCACTTTTACGTCGGTAAAAGTGATTTTTCTTTATATAACAGGAATTAATATAGTCTTTCATTTCTTTCTGTTTCCTATATCGTTTATAATATATAGTAAGAATGCAGTAAAGAAAGGGGGATGTCGGAAAGTGGTATATTTAAACGACAAACTCAGCGAAACAAAAGTGTTTAAAGACCCAGTACATAAATATGTGCACGTGCGTGATCGCGTTATTTGGGATTTAATCGGAACGAAAGAATTTCAACGCTTGCGCCGTATTAAGCAGCTTGGAACGACATTTTTTACATTTCACGGTGCAGAGCATAGTCGCTTTACTCATTCGTTAGGTGTATATGAAATTATTCGTCGTATGATTGATGATGTGTTTGATGGCAGACCAAATTGGAATGCTGAAGATAGATTGTTATGTTTATGTGCTTCATTACTTCATGATGTTGGTCACGGCCCATTTTCTCATTCGTTTGAAAAAGTATTTTCGTTAGATCATGAGAAATTTACGCAAAAGATTATCGTTGGTGATACGGAAATTAATCGTGTATTAAGCCGTGTGGATAAAGATTTCCCGCAAAAGGTAGCAGATGTAATTGCGAAAACATCTACTAATAAATTAGCGATTAGTATGATTTCAAGCCAAATTGATGCTGATCGTATGGATTATTTATTAAGAGATGCATATTTTACTGGTGTAAAGTATGGGAACTTTGATATGGAACGTATACTGCGTGTCATGCGCCCGTATGGTAATCAAGTTGTCATTAAAAATAGTGGTATGCATGCTGTAGAACATTATATTATGAGTCGTTATCAAATGTATTGGCAAGTATATTTCCATCCAGTAACACGTAGTGCAGAAGTAATTTTAACGAAGATTTTACACCGAGCTAAATCACTGCATGAGAAGTATTATGCGTTTAAATATCATCCTGTTCATTTCTATTCTTTATTTGAAGAAGAAGTAACAGTAGAGGATTATTTAAAGCTAGACGAGAACGTAATGTATTATTACTTCCAAGTATGGCAAGACGAAGAAGATCCAATTTTAAGTGACTTATGTCGCCGTTTTATGAATCGAAATCTATTTAAATATGTAGAGTTTACAGATAAACACGGTTTAGATAATTGGATGGAATTAAGTAGCTTATTTAAAAAGATTGGACTAGATCCAGAGTATTATTTAGTTGTTGATTCAACATCGGATTTACCGTATGACTTTTACCGCGCAGGAGAAGAAGAAGAGCGTCTGCCAATTTTACTTCTTATGCCGAACGGGGAACTTAGAGAGCTTTCGCGTGAATCGGATATTGTTGAGGCGATTACAGGTAAGAAGCGAACGGATCAAAAGCTATTCTATCCACATGATTTAATCTATGAAGATGGAAGAAAAGGAAAATATAAAGAGAGAATTATCGAGTTGTTAGAAGGAAAGAAATAAGAAGCAGCTAAGAGCTGCTTCTTATGAAAAAACTTGAAATTATTTGTCGCTTAAGCGTTTTCCGCCAACTGCATAATGGTTTTTAGACATTTCTTCGATGAAAACAACGATGTTTTCTTCAGGAGCACCAGTTGTTTCGCTTACTGCTGCTGTTACTTTCTCAGCAAGAGCTTTCTTTTGTTCTTCTGTGCGTCCTTCTAGCATTTTCACTGTTACGTATGGCATGTACAATCGCTCCTTTTATGTAAGTTACACTCTTATTATAGCGGATTATGAGGAAGAACAATCGGAAAAACAAATAATTTCTTTTTTGGACATATTGAAGAGGAGATGAACTATGGATCAGTTATTTAGATATCCGTTGCACCAAATTCCATTGGTAGCAATGGCGATTATTATTGCACTATCTGTGCATGAATTTGCACATGCGTATGTTGCATATAAATTTGGAGACGATACAGCAAAGAAACAAGGACGATTAACGTTATCACCGATGGCTCATTTAGATCCTATCGGGATGATTGCTGTATTAATTCTTGGATTCGGTTGGGCAAGACCAGTGCCTGTTAACCCGTATAACTTTAAAAGACCGCGTCTTGCGGGAATATTAGTTTCTATTGCGGGACCGATAAGTAATCTTATTTTAAGTGCAATTGGTTTAATTATTTGGTATAGCTTAATAACGTTTGGTGTGTTAGATGCGGTTCCACCTGCAGTAGCAGATACGTTAAGTCAGTTCTTCCAAATTTTCATTGGGCTTAATATTGTTTTACTTGTATTTAACTTATTACCGATTCCACCACTTGATGGGTATCGCGTTGTGGAAGATTTAGCACCAGCAAATATTCGTGCGAAAATGACACAGTATGAAAAGTATGGATCAATTGCGTTATTAATTCTTGTTATTACACCGCTTAGCAATTACACAATTCAGCCTATTTTCAATGTAGTTATTCCGTATGTATTAGTATTTTTACAAAGTATCATTGCGCCTATTTTCGGGCTCCTATAATTATTAAGTGAGGAGGAATTTACATATGACAGAGAAAAAGAAAAAAATCGGTTTTAATATCGTGAAGAATGACTCCACAGATGGACATGGTGGATTTGGTGTTGGGGCATTAAGCCTAGAAAATATTTCTCCTGTATTTGTTGATGTATTAGAGAAAACTGCGTTCGTTGATATCGGTGCGATGCATGCACGTAGTACGGTAGAAAAAGGAATTAAGTTTTTAACAAATAAAGATGAAGTTCCAAACGGAAAACCATTTTGGCTTGTTTGGGTAACGATTGAAAGAACACCAAACGGTGCATATTACGCAGGTGTAACTGCTTGTGAAATGACAGTTGATCGTGAAATTCGCCGCGGATATAAATCACTTCCAGAGCATGTAAACAAAATGGATAAATCACTAAAGCGTCACATCATGATTGATCATATGGATGAATCATCTAAAAAAGTACTTGGTACATTCTTAAAAGAGCATAATGAAGCAATTTGGAATGAATCTAGTGAAGAATTGCGACGTGCATTATTAGGTGAATAAAAGAAAAGGATGTCTCATTAGTCGATTTTTGACTAGTGAGGCATCCTTTTTATTTTGTGAATAGGACTATGGGATATGAAAATATATCAGCAATTCGACAAGAAATATCAATAGCCTTCTTTCTTACCACGGGAGATATTTTTTCCACCAACCCGTCTTTTTCTTTTCTTCACTAACCTTTTCGAATTCTTCCTTACCATCAACGTGATCCATACAGTACTCTGTTGGCTCTGTACCTTTTGCGAAATACATCTTCACAGAAATGGGACAATTTTTTGTCGCAATCTTACCGTTTTCAGGGTTAACGTCGACAGCAACAACATCTGTTGGTTGTTTGAACTCTTTTTTAGGCTGTCCATCTAATCCTTTTTCCATTGTATCGGTCCATATTTTTTTCGCGTATCCTTGTTCTGCTACATTTGAAATGGATTTAGGTTGATCGTATCCAATCCAAACCCCTGTTACAAGTTGCGGGGTAAATCCAATCATCCAACTATCAGTTTCTGTAGAGCCAGATTTCCCGGCATATGTTCTTGATAGTTTTGATAACATCGATTGACCGGTCACAGCGGCATAACTGCTTAGTTTTTTATTAAACATACCTGTCATCATTTCTTCCATCACAAAAGCTTTGCTTTTATCTAGAACTTGTTTACTTTCTAAATGAGCATCGTATAGCATATTTCCTTCATGATCAACGATGCGCCTTATAAAGATTGGTTTTACTTCTTTCCCGCCGTTTGCAAACATGCTATAAGCATTGACCATTTCAATTGGCTTTACAGGAGATGTGCCGAGAGCGAGAGACGGAACATCTTTTAATGCGCTAGCGATGCCGAATTGCTTCGCTGTTTTTGTAAGAATGTCTTCGCCTAAAAATAAATTCGTCTTCACAGCATATACGTTATCAGAAACAGCGAGTGCTTGTGCCATTGTCACAAAATCGTCTGCATAATAGTTTTTATAGTTTTTTGGTTTATACTTTGAAACACCGTCACCTAAAGTGAATACCGTGTATTCGCTTTTTAAGCGTGTGGCAGGGGTGAATCCTCGTTCTAAGGCTGCATAATATAGGAAAGGCTTGAATGTAGACCCGGGCTGACGAGCGGCTTGTGTAGCCCTGTTAAATTGACTCGTATTATAATCAGTTCCACCAACAAGGGCAGCCACTTCACCCGTTTTTGGATTCATAGAGACGAGGGCAGTTTGGATGTTTGTTGTTTCAGGTATATGATTTTTTACAGCTTGCTCTGCTACAGATTGTAATTTAGGGTCTAGTGTTGTATAAATACGCAAACCACCTCGCTGTAAGGCTTGCTCATCTAATCCGATATCACGAAGAAGGGAAGCTTGTACAGCATCTTGGAAATAAGGTGCAATTTCTGCAACTTTTTTCGTATCCAATGAGGCAAAAGTAAGTGTCTCTTTTTTTGCTGAGGCAGCTTGCTGTTTTGTAATATACCCTTGTTCTACCATTTCATTTAGTATGAGAGATTGACGCCCTTTAGCACGCTCTTCTTTTAAAAAGGGAGAGTAGAAACTGGGTCCTTTCGGAATGCCGGCGAGCATACTAGCTTCTGCTAATGTTAATTCTTTTGCAGTTTTATCGAAATACAGGCGGGAAGCAGCTTCAATTCCGTAAGCACCATGCCCGTAATAAATTGTATTTAAATACCCTTCTAAAATATGATTTTTATTATAGTTCACTTCAAGACGAACGGTATACATTGCTTCTAATAGTTTACGCTTCCACGTTTTATCATGATCTAAGTATAGGTTACGAGCATACTGTTGTGTGATAGTACTAGCACCTTGTACTTTTGCCATTGCTTTTAAATCGGCAACAATGGCACCAGCAATGCGCTTCATATCAAAGCCATGATGTTTGTAGAATCGTTGATCTTCAATAGATAGTGTCGCCCCTTTTACATAAGGAGAAATTTCATCGAGAGATACATTATAGCGTTTTTGCATTTCATTACTTTGTCCTATAACAGTGTCATCATTAGCGTAAAAGACACTCGTTTGCGGAACCGCAACAGGGGGAGGTCCCATAATTTTTGCGGCTACAATGATAATAAAAAAGGAAAAAACGAAAAAAAGAACACAAGAAAACATTACGGTGAAGAAAAGACGTTTATATTTTTTAAGTTTTGGATTCATAGTTTGATCCATCTTTTTCAGCCCCTCATTAATACAAGCATTATTGTATTAGTATTGAGGGTTTTCGTTTATTTTAAACAATGAAATTTCCAAAATAAAAAGAGCCCCTTCATTTAAGAAAGGAGCTCAAAAGCACGCGCTGGCCAATCGGTAATAATAACATCTACGCCATAATCAATCATAGTTTGTAAATCTTTATATTCATTAATGGTGTAAGGACGAAAAACGTATCCTTGCCCCTGTGCTAATTGGACAAACTCTTTCGTTAATAATTGAAAGTTTGGATGTAATCCAGTTGCCCCACGTTTTTTTGCTTCAGCAATAGGATCTGCAAGTGGTGTATCGTACAAAATCGCTCTTGGAATTTCTGGAGCAATTTCTGCTAATAATGAAACGGAATCGTGGTTAAATGATGAAAATGCAATTTGATTGGATAGATGATATTCACGAACGAGAGCGACGACCTTTTCTTCAATAGTTGGATAGTGAATAACATCTGTTTTTAATTCAATGTTAAGTTGTAAATTTGTTGTAGAGAGCCAAATAAATACTTCTCGTAACGTTGGGATTTTTGCCTCATGGAAAGAAGGGTCTTTATGGCTACCAGCATCTAAAACTTGTAATTCTTCTACAGTTTTCTCAGAAACAAGTCCCACGCCATTTGTTGTACGGTCCACTGTTTCATCATGAATAACAACTAGTTCACCATCTTTTGATAGATGAACATCAAGTTCAATTCCGTGAGCACCAATGCGTTCAGCCTCTTGGAAGGCAATCATCGTATTTTCTGGGTGTGTTCCTTTTACCCCGCGATGAGCGAAAATAAGTGGTTTATTCATTTGGAAATCTCCTTATCATCTCTTTTCTTTCATTATGAAACTGCTTTGAGAAAAATACAATTCATATGACAAACATTTACAAAAGTATAATAGTTGCACAATAGTTAACGTTAACGTAAAATGTAATAATCCGGTGAAGGGAGGAATACACATGTATAAAATTGATGAAGTAACAAAGCAAGTCGGTTTAACAAAGCGTACACTTCGTTATTATGAGGAAATTGGTTTAATTCATCCCCCAGAACGCAGTGAAGGGAATATTCGCCTGTATACAGACGAGGACATTGCAAGAATTAAAAGGATTGTGGAAGCGAAAGAAGTGCTAGGAATTACGCTTCAAGAAATGCAACATTTCTTATCGTTAAAAGAAAGAATGGAACAAAGAAGAAATAGTGAGAATCCGCGTGACCGTGAAGTGATTCAAGAAATTAAAGAGATGCTTGAAGAACAAGTGCAAACGTTAGACGAGAAAATGGAGCAAATGCATCGCGTGAAGGCAGAGCTAGAGGATAGTTTAAGCCGTGCAGTTACATTTTTAGAGAATACAAAAGGAGAGTAATCAAAATGGAGAGCAAACAAAAATTAGGGAGATTGATTACAGTGGTGGCTACCTTCCTTGCCTTTTCAGGTATAGGGGTAGTCGACCCAATTTTACCAAGTATTGCTGAACAAATTGGTGCATCGCATTGGCAAGTCGAGATGTTATTTACATCATATATTTTAACGATGGCAATTATGATGTTACCAGCTGGAATATTTGCATCAAGATTTGGTGATAAACGAATGATGACGATTGGTCTTGCGATTGTGACTGTATTTGCATTTATATGTGGTATATCGCAAACGATTGCTCAATTATCTCTTTTCCGCGCTGGGTGGGGATTAGGAAATGCGATGTTCTTCGCAACAGCGATGACATTATTAATTGCATTAAGTAAAGAAGTTCATGAAGCAGTAGGACTATATGAAGCAGCCATTGGTTTAGGGATGGCAGGTGGACCATTATTAGGCGGAATATTAGGTGGACATTCTTGGCGTTACCCATTTTTTGCGACGAGTATTTTAATTTCCTTAGCATTTATTTTAGTTTTCTTTTTTGTAAAAGAACCGGAGCGAAAAGTGAAGCGTAAAGCAGCAGGCATGGGGGAATTACTTAACTTGGTGAAGTATAAACCGTTTATGCAAGGTGCCATCTCAGGGATGTTATATTACTACGGATTTTTCGTTGTTTTAGCCTATTCACCACTTATTATGCACTTATCTGCTATTCAATTAGGATTTGTATTTTGTGGATGGGGATTAGCGCTAGCTTACGGATCAGCAATTTTAGCACATAAGCTAGAAGGTAAATATGAACCAAAAGCAATGTTAAAGGGTAGTTTACTCGTATTTGCGATGTTATTAATTGCACTATTCTTCGTAAAAATTATGTGGTTACAAATCGTGTTAATCGTTCTATCTGGATTAGCATCAGGATTAAACAATGCGTTATTTACAAGTTATGTAATGGATATTTCACCTTATGAAAGATCTGTTACATCAGGTGTTTATAACTTCGTTCGTTGGTTAGGAGGCGCGATTGCTCCAATTTTATCAGGAGTCATCGGTCATACAGTTTCGCCGCAAAGCCCGTTTTTAGTCGGTGGAATTGTTGTGTTAGTCGGTTGCGTTATGATCTTAATTCCAATTCGTAAACCGGTAGAAATAGAGACAAAAGCCCTTTCTTAAGAAAGGGTTTTCTTTCCTATTACAGAGCAAACCTTTTTCGCATATATGTTAGAACCCTCTGACTAAAATATATTTTCGGTATTTTTGTACTTTTAACTATACTTTTTGGATGTTTTGTTTTATTTTTGTTAGGGGACATTAATGATGTCCCTATTATAAATTTGCAGCGAAAGGCGTGATTGTACGATGGAACTATGGTTCACTGAAAAACAAACAAAGCATTTTGGAATTACGGCGCGTATTAACCGCACATTACATACGGAGCAAACAGAATTCCAAAAACTTGATATGGTTGAAACGGAAGAGTTCGGAAACATGCTTATTTTAGACGGCATGGTTATGACAACAGAAAAGGACGAGTTCGTTTATCATGAAATGGTAGCGCACGTACCTTTATTTACACATCCAAACCCTGAAAACGTATTAGTTGTTGGCGGAGGCGATGGTGGTGTTATTCGTGAAGTGTTAAAACACCCAAGCGTGAAGAAAGCAACTCTTGTTGAAATCGATGGAAAAGTAATTGAGTACTCTAAGCAGTACTTACCATCAATTGCAGGTGCATTAGATAATGAACGTGTAGAAGTAAAAGTAGGAGACGGTTTCCTACACATCGCAGAAAGCGAAAACGAATATGACGTAATTATGGTAGATTCTACTGAGCCAGTAGGCCCAGCAGTAAACTTATTTACAAAAGGCTTCTACGCTGGAATTTCAAAAGCGTTAAAAGAAGATGGTATTTTCGTTGCCCAAACGGACAACCCTTGGTTTACACCAGAACTAATTACAACTGTATTTAAAGACGTAAAAGAGATTTTCCCAATTACTCGTCTATACACAGCAAACATTCCGACGTATCCAAGTGGACTTTGGACGTTCACGATCGGATCTAAAAAACATGATCCATTAGAAGTAAGTGAAGAGCGTTTCCACGAAATCGAAACGAAATATTACACAAAAGAATTACACAATGCAGCATTCGCACTACCGAAATTTGTTGGCGATTTAATTAAGTAAGAGCGTTAAATTGAAATAAATAAAGTGTAAGTAACTCATTTAAGGTGTTTGTCTAGAAGGCTTGAACATGCTAGTTACTTACACTGCTACAAATGAAGTAGTCTTCTTGTAAGAAAAAGAAGGCACAGGTAAATCGAGAAAGAGGAGTTATAGGCTCCAAATTTGAGAAATAATGAAAGGTTGGGATACCTTAAGTTCCACACAAGGAGGAAAAGAGTATGCGTTTTGATGAAGCTTATTCAGGTAAAGTATTTATAAAAAGTCATCCAAGTTTTGAAGAGTCAAAGGCGGTTATTTATGGGATGCCTATGGATTGGACAGTAAGTTTTCGTCCAGGATCTCGCTTTGGCCCTGCACGTATTCGTGAAGTATCAATCGGTCTTGAAGAATATAGTCCGTATTTAGATCGTGAACTAGAAGAGGTAAAGTACTTTGATGCGGGTGATATTCCATTACCATTTGGGAACCCACAGCGCAGCATAGACATGATTGAAGAATATGTAGCAAAACTATTAGATGCCGGTAAGTTTCCACTAGGTCTCGGCGGAGAGCACTTAGTGTCTTGGCCAATTTTTAAGGCAATGGCAAAAAAATATCCGGATTTAGCAATCATCCATATGGATGCTCATACTGACTTACGTGAGTCATATGAGGGAGAGCCTTTATCCCACTCTACACCAATTCGTAAAGTGTGCGATTTAATTGGTCCGGAAAACGTATATTCTTTCGGTATTCGTTCTGGAATGAAGGAAGAATTCGAATGGGCAAAAGAAGTAGGTATGAACTTATATAAATTTGACGTATTAGAACCGTTAAAAGAAGTATTACCGAAACTTGCAGGACGCCCAGTCTATGTCACAATTGACATCGACGTATTAGACCCAGCTCACGCTCCTGGAACAGGAACATTAGAAGCTGGAGGTATCACATCTAAAGAACTATTAGAGTCCATCGTAGCAATTGCAAATTCAAATATAAAAGTAGTCGGAGCAGACTTAGTAGAAGTAGCTCCAGTCTACGATCATAGTGATCAAACACCAATCGCAGCAAGTAAATTCGTGCGGGAAATGCTGCTCGGTTGGGTGAAATAAAAGTGAAGCCGACTGTTTAGACCCGGTGACTAAGGTTCTTTCCTACAAAAGGTGCTTTTTACCTTTTGGCAGGGAAGGTCCTTAGACGCAAGGGTCTAGAAGGCGTAACTGGATAAAATAAAAGCGGAAGCGGCTTGCTCAGAATCGCAGGAGATTCTAGCCGTTGTAGCTGGATAGAGTAAAGGCCTCCTAGATGACTAGGAGGCCTTTACTTTTGTCGTTATGTGTCGGTAAGTCGATATATTTAAAAAATCGCTGATATAATTCAAGTTGCGGTCGATATATTCGAAAAATCGCTGATATAATTTCACTTACCGTCACGAGACATCAAAAAAACTATTCTCAAACGATGAGAATAGCTCTTTTTCTTATGCAACTTTCTCTTCCGAAGTAATGCCGCGAATTTCATCAGCAGAACGGATTGGATATTTGCGGAACACAATCGAACCGACGTATCCAACAATTGTGGTAACGATTCCGCATAATACGGCAGCAATCGTTACTTTTATTACATCATTAAATCCGAACAAGACGAGAAGTCCTGGAATTGGTGATGCTGTCCCTGGTGCATTATTAACGAGCTGGAATAGCGACGTAATAATACCGGCAAGCGCACCGCCAACAAAGTTTGTCATATAGATAGGAATTGGGTTTGCTGAGACAACATCGGCTTGTGTTAACGGCTCGATTGCCACAGCGATTGTATCTTTCTTTGAACAAATTTTTAGTCGTTTAAAGAAAATAAAGTTCATTGGGGCAGAAGCTGCTACGGCAAGACTACCAATTGCCATTGGTAAACCTGTTAATCCAAGCATTGCAGTTAGTGCCATAGAACTTAATGGAGATGTAGAAATAACTGTGATTAATCCACCAAGCATAATACCCATAATGATAGGACTTTCTGTAGTTGCAACTGAAATCATAGAACCGATTTTACCGAGTGTTGCGTTAACGAGTGGATCCATAAGCATAGCCATTCCACGTGAAATTGGTGCGGCAATAAATAGAATTGCTAAAAATTCTACACCAGCTGGTAATTTCTTTTCGAGAAATTTCACGACGAAAGCACAAACATATCCAGCGAAAAATCCTGGTAAAATACCGAATCCACTAGTAGCTATACCGATTAAAACAGCGTATACGGGTGAAACACCGATTGCTAATGCTACTAAAATCGCCGCTGCGACACCGCTCATACTACCAGAAGCTTCTCCTACTGATTGTAAAAAGTCATTATGAAACATTTCTCCACCGATATAACGGTGAAATGCCTCAATAAGAAAACTCGCGATTGCTGCATTAGCTAAAGCACCCATTGCTTTCATTCCGTAAGGAGCACGGTAACTAAAAAGTGTAAATAGACAGAGTACAACAAGTAATAGTGCTAAACCTTGCAAGATAGCCATTTGAAAACTGTCTCCTTTGATTTTTGTAATAAAAATTCGTATCATTCAATAATAATATAAAAGTTTGTTAAACGGAAAAACTTTTTGCCCGGAAATTGCTGTAAGGTGAAAAATCCTTACAATAATGTAAGGGAAGTGTAAGACATTTCGATGGAGTATAGTATGCTTTTTTTCGTATAATACAGGTATAGACATACGGTTAGTGAGAAAGAAGTGCAAACAGGAGGCGCATTTATGAAATTGGTCATTAAAGTTTTAGCTGTGTTCGCCATTATTTTAGGGGGAACAGCATATTATTTAAACACAAAAACAGAAGGGGTACATGCTTTTGTAGACAACTTCTTTTCAAATAAAGAAATACAAGATTATTATGCAGTTATAGATAAAGGTGAGAAAAAAGACGATGAATATTTGTATACATTTAAAGGGTATACGGAAGACGGAAAGCTACAAATTATTAAAAGAATAGTGAACCGTGAATTGCATACAGGTGATTTTATAAAAATTTATGCAAAGGGTATGCAAGGAAAAGGATGGGCTGAAATCCCGAAAGAATCAATCCCGCAAAAGGCATTACAAAAAATAGAAAAAGTTTAAAAGGAGCGAACAAATCGCTCCTTTTTTAATTCGTTAAAATTGTAATAGATGTGCTCTTTGTATTAGAAGTGATTGTTGCTCTTCCGCCAATGGGAAAAGTGAAAATAGGAGTTGTATGCCCAAAACTAGCATTTGCAATGATAGGTATATGTTTAAGTTCTACCTTTGAAGCAATCATTTCTTGAATGTCTGCTATCGCACATTCTGCTCCTTTTTGCATTCTTCCTATAACAATGCCTTTTACATGTTCAAAGTCGGGTTGCTGCATAAGAGAATGTAAATATCGATCAAAAGTTTTAAGGGTAGCTTTTTCTGTTAAACTATCCTCTTCAAGAAATAAAATTTTGTCCTGTAAGTTAGGCATATATGGCGTACCTTGTAGTAAATTAAATGTGCTCATATTACCACCAATAATATCTCCTGTAGTTTCTCCTTCTTGAATTGAAACATATCCTTCATTTTTAATAAATTCTCGATTTTCCTGATCAATATACCAAGAATCATCGCTCCATGTTTCAGCCGGCAATATTTCAATAGGCTCATTAGAAGTTAAGCATTTTAAAAAGTAATCGGTCGTATAATCGAGGCCTTTCTCCATTCCAAATGAAGAGAAGTGAGGACCTGAATATGTAACTAAGCCTGTTTTAGCATAAATCGCGTTAGTTAAAGCGGTAATATCAGAATAACCGCAGAAAAACTTCGGATTTTCTCGAATTAAATCATAATCGAGATGTTTCAATAAACCGTTAGAGTTGTATCCGCCAAGTGTCGTCAAAATTGCTTTTACATTAGGATCTCTAAATGCTTCATGAAGATCTTGAACTCGTGAAGCAATAGAGGATGAAGAAAAGCGATCTATTTCTTCAGCATTTTTTGAGAATGTAACGTGAAAGCCCATATCGGTTAATCTTTTTGTGGCAAGCTCTCGGTTCGTATTTGAGACAATACTTAAACTACAAGATGGTGAAATAACCCTTATTTCATCACCTTTTTTTAATTTTGTTGGTATCACCAAATTCACCCCTTTAAAGTGAAAGAATATTTAGATTTAAAAAACATTTTAACATATGAAATAAAGTGAAGGTGAATTATTTTTTGAAAAGGAGTTTTCCTGATTTTTCAGCAGACAGACAGAGTCTTTTTTTGATATGATAGGAAAAGTGATTTATTATAAGTAGTATTTAATATCTATAACATTTGAAGGGTGTGCAAGACGTGAAGAAACAACTTGCAGGCTTGCCGGTACACGTTCATTTCGTAACAGAAATCCGTGAAGGGG
This sequence comes from Bacillus sp. P4_D3, assembly GCF_056401855.1. Classification (NCBI taxonomy): domain Bacteria; kingdom Bacillati; phylum Bacillota; class Bacilli; order Caryophanales; family Bacillaceae; genus Bacillus; species Bacillus sp. P4_D3. Next base: position 5,099 of record NZ_JBFUIN010000023.1, on the reverse strand, counting down.
CGAGGAAGGAAACCGTTGCTTTTGAAGCAAATGGTCAATACTATGTAAAAGGTCAAGGTACATATATAACATTCCAAGAGTCGAACGAACAAGGCGAAGTGAAAACAATTATTAAAATTCAAGATGAACAAGTTCTCATTATGCGTTCAGGTGCTATTTCTATGCGTCAGACGCATGTGAAAGGTGAATGGACAACTGGTACGTATACGAGTGAGCTTGGTACATTTGCATTGCAAACGAAAACCGATAACGTTCTTTTTAAATGGTCGGATGAAAAGAAAAAAGGACAACTCTTCTTAACGTACGCATTGCTTCTAAGTGAACAAGAGGCTGGCAGATATACAATTACAATTAATTTGAAGGAGGCAAAGTAATGAATTCTTTAGAACAAGTAAAAGAATTGATTAAAGAAGAAATTCAAGCTGCTGTATTAAAGGCAGAATTAGCGACAGAAGAACAAATTCCAAACGTTGTATTAGAATCGCCAAAAGATAAAACAAATGGTGACTTCTCTACAAATATGGCAATGCAACTTGCACGCGTTGCGAAAAAAGCACCTCGTATGATTGCAGAAGAATTAGTTGCAAACTTCGATAAAGCAAAAGCTTCTATTGAAAAGATTGAAATCGCTGGTCCTGGTTTTATTAACTTCTACATGGATAATAGCTACTTAACAGACTTAATCCCAACAATCGTTAACGCTGGTGAAGCATACGGTGAAACGAATACTGGTAAAGGTGAAAAAGTACAAATTGAGTTCGTATCTGCGAATCCAACAGGCGATCTTCACTTAGGACATGCACGTGGTGCGGCAGTAGGGGACACTTTATGTAACGTATTAGCAAAAGCAGGATACGATGTATCTCGTGAGTACTACATTAATGATGCTGGTAACCAAATTCATAACTTAGCTCTTTCTGTTGAAGCTCGTTACATGCAAGCTTTAGGTTTAGAGAAAGAAATGCCAGAAGACGGTTACCATGGTGCGGACATCATTGGAATCGGTAAACGTTTAGCTGAAGAGTTTGGCGATCGTTATGCAAAAGCTGATGCAGAGGAAAGCTATGAATTCTATCGTTCATACGGTTTAAAATATGAGTTAGCAAAACTTCAAAAAGACTTAGCAAGCTTCCGTGTTAACTTCGATGTATGGTTCTCAGAAACATCATTATACAAAAACGGAAAAATTGATCAGGCTCTTGCTGTATTAAAAGAGCGTGACGAAATCTTTGAAGAAGGCGGAGCAACTTGGTTCCGTTCAATGACTTACGGTGACGACAAAAACCGTGTATTAATTAAAAATGACGGTTCTTACACATACTTAACGCCAGATATCGCTTACCACCGTGATAAATTAGAGCGTGGTTTCGATAAGCTAATCAACATTTGGGGTGCTGACCACCACGGTTACATTCCTCGTATGAAAGCTGCTATTCAAGCGCTAGGTTACGATAAAGAAACACTTGAAGTAGAAATCATCCAAATGGTACAACTGTACCAAAATGGTGAAAAAATGAAAATGAGTAAGCGTACAGGTAAAGCAGTTACACTTCGTGAGCTTATGGAAGAAGTAGGCGTGGACGCAATGCGTTACTTCTTCGCAATGCGTAGCGGTGATTCTCATTTAGACTTCGATATGGACTTAGCTGTATCAAAATCTAATGAAAACCCAGTATACTATGCACAATATGCTCATGCTCGTGTATGCAGTATCCTTCGTCAAGGTGAAGAGTTAGGATTAGCTACAGGCGGAGACGTGAATTACAAACTTGTTACTTCTGAGAAAGAAGTAGAGTTACTGAAAAAACTTGGTGAATTCCCAGCTGTAGTTGCGGATGCAGCGCAAAAACGTCTGCCACACCGCATTACAAGCTATGCATTTGAATTAGCTGCAGCATTACACAGCTTCTACAATGCAGAAAAAGTATTAAACCAAGATAACTTAGAATTAAGTAAAGCTCGTTACGAATTAATGAAAGCAGTACGCACTACACTTCAAAATGCATTAGCAATCGTAGGAGTATCTGCACCAGAAAAAATGTAGTAGACAAAAGAAAAGATACTTATTTTTGTTTAGAAGTGATATACAAGTTGATATAAAGACATCTAATCAGTCTATAGACTGATTAGATGTCAAAGAAAGAAGATCAACGAAAAGACGTATGGGGGAGAACCTCACGTACGTCTTGATGAGGGGAAACTGACACAGAAAAAGAGATGGCAGAGCTGTCTCTTTTTCTGTGTCAGTTTTCTAATATAAATACATGTGACAAAGATATGTTATGGTGATGAAGTGAAAATAGTAAAATACCAATTAACTATTGATTTTTAGGGACGATTCTAGAATAATAGACTGTTGGGGGTAAGATTATCAAAAAATCCATATATGTATTATTAGTTGGTGGAATGTTACTAGGAAATGGTGTGATTGTTGTAAAAAACATTGTTACAGCTATGCCAAATACTAAAATAAAAATTCATCTAACCAAGTATCTAACCAATTAGTAATTAATCTTGAAAACTTCCAGCTTAGTCAAGAAACTAGGGGGGTATGTTTAAGATAGTACATATAGTACAATTAAAGTTTTCATGATTTGATAAAAAATAATGAAAGGATATAAATCTCTCGGTTTTGATATTATCATCATATATAAGCTCATTTTAATTCTTCGACATAGCCATGGAACCCATTAGGCAAAGTTTTTTTCTCGACACTCATTTATATACTCCAAAAATGAAAAGGCTGAATTTCGTATTTCTATGCGATTTACATGAAATCAGTTGACAATCATACTCTTTTTTAGTTACCCCCAAATTCGGTCCACTGTATTCAAATTTGGAGAATATGACTATCATCTTGCATAGGCAAACAATACTTCATCCAGGGCGTTTTTAATTACATAATGCTGGCGGTGGAACGCTTTTTGTTCTACTTGTTTAGGTGTGTAGGTCGGCTGTGTGACTAAACACAAAAGGTTTTAACATATGACCAATTTCACCGTAACTTATAATGGCAGAAAACGCATCTTCAATAACATCTTTTAGAATACGAGTATCCAAGTATGTTTCACAGTTCGAACTTTCCTTGGCTGATATGCTAATTTCGATTATAGATGGTACTTCTTGTTATTCTTTATGAGGATAAGTAAGGAAGTTGACCAAATGCATATTTACTGTGAAGTAGCTAGGCCATACTTGTCGACAATGAAATTTTTGCATTTATAGAGCAAACGTTTGCGTTGGATTTGAAGGAATTTCTAAAATTTCACAGCATAATAAGACGACAATGGCTGTCATGAGCTTTATCGTGATTGCTTTTCAAATTGTCTTCTTCTAGCTTTGAAGTTATTCTGAGGTCCGTTCATGTGTACTTGTAATTTGAATTCCTTTATCAAAATTTGTCCTGTATCTGTTTTTGTTAAACAGTATATACGATAAATAAAATGCCGGAGAAATTAGATGAATCTATATAAAAGTCAAACTGCAATTTTTTAAGTAATAGAAGGATTGAAAAAGAGAAAAAGATGATAATAGCTGTCAAACAAGTTTTAGTAAAGTGGCTTAATGACATTGAATAGTAGAATCTTTGTCATAGTATGCTTGTACCAGGATCTATCTATTTTTAATTTTATAGGAGGATAACATAAAATATGTATTTAAAAAAAGTTACTTCGATTTTTTCGATTATAATGATTTTTATGTTTACTATAGGTCAAAGTCTTTTACCTATAGTAGCAAATGCACAAGAGCTAAACACAGCAGGACTTGTGGATAGTTTTCAGATTGGTAAAACAAATCTAAGTACCACAGAACGGACTAAGGTAACTGTAAACTTCAGTGAAAAAGATGGACTTAGGCTGAAGCCTGGAGACACACTAACATTAACACTGCCTCCAGAATTAAAAGGATTAGATAGGGAGTTTCCATTAGATGACTATGGTACTTGTAAAGTCACTGCAGGTACTGTGGTATGTACATTTAATGATAAAGTGAGTACACATGAAAATATTCAAGGGTATTTAAACTTTTTCGTGGAAGCTACGAATGTAGGAACGGATCAAAAGAAAGAGATTGAAACCAATTTCGGTACAACTGTAGATAAGCAATCTGTAACAATTACCGGTCCAAGTAGTGGTGGTGGTACAGATCCTGGAACGGGACCGTTTTTTTATAAAACTGGTGACATGAACTCAGGTAAGGACGGTGTAGTGCGTTGGTTCTTGAATATAAACTTAAATAAAGAAGAGTTAAGTCGCGATATTGTTGTGACTGATAATTTACAGGAAGGCCAAACACTTAATAAGGATAGTTTCTATATAAGTGTAGATAATCATCTAGGTAATCGATATTTAACGCTACAAGAGTTTGAAGGGCAAGGTTACGGAACGATTACCTTTACTGGTGAAAGATCATTTAAAGTTGTGCTTAATAAGGATAAAGCACGTCTTGCCGCCTTTTCGATTGGTTATACATCTACTATAACGGAAGCCGGAAAGAAGCAAGAGTTTTTTAAGAATGATTATACGATTGATTACCAAGTTTGGAACAAAGATCCAGTTAATGAATCGGGCAGTTACCCAGTCGAAAATATGGAAGCTAGCGGTGGTGCTACTGGTAACAAGGTTCCAAAAGGAAAGCTGAAAATTGTTAAACATATTGAAGGAAATAAAGAAAAAGTAATCCCGAATGTTTCGTTTAAGTTGTATAAAGAGTCTGGTGAACAAGTTGGGGGCGAATATAAAACAAATGAAAAAGGGATAGTTGAAACTCCTCAATTATCACCAGGTAAATATTATGTACAAGAGGTTTCAGCTCCAGACTATATTGATTTCGATCCTCAGAAAAAAGTAGAGTTTGAAATAAAATCAGATGATGAAAATGGAGTCGAACTGGATATTCCAAATAAAGTGAAAACTACATCTGTTTCAGGGACGAAGACGTGGTATGACTACAACAATCAGTTCAACACACGCCCACCAAGCATCACAGTTCAATTGCTTCAAGGTGATAAAGTGTTTAAAGAGCAAGAAGTAAAAGCTGATCAAGAAGGAAACTGGAACTTCAGTTTCAAAGATCTTCCGAAGTACGATGAACAAGGA